>WQVR01000041.1 GCA_009785775.1 Candidatus Proendomicrobium guianensium | reverse complement strand
ATAAGCGTTTCTTTTCCAAGAATTTGTAAAGGCGCTTCAAGTTTTAAAAGTGTTGAAGTGTCAGACATTGAACTTGCCCAAGTGGTAGCGGCATTTCGCATTTTTATGCAGCGTGCGGGTATCACGCTTTCAACGCGTGAGAAAGCTGTTTTTAGAAATAATATTTTGCCGTTTGGCATTACAAAAATGTCAGCAGGATGTGAAACTTCTGTGGGCGGCTATAGCGGTAAAGGCGGTAAAGGGCAGTTTGAAATGTCAGATAAGCGCTCTGTCGCGCAAATAAAACAGGCACTGTTAAAGCAAGGATATCAGCCGGTATTTAAAAACTGGGATATACTATAAGGGGGCGATACCCTAGCTTGTTTTTTGCCTTTGCAATTCGCGCACACGGCAGGCAATCGCTTGAAAATTTTTAAGCGTTTTTCGAACTTGCGGGCAGTTTGTAACAGCATAGAAGGTTGCCCGCTTCAAACATGCGAAAAACGATAAACTTAAAAATTTTTCGCTCATAAGCCGCCTGAACGGTGCTTTAACCGCAAAGGCAAAAAACAAACCTCATATTGAAAAGTTATGAATAAATTTGAAAAAGAAATAGAAAATTTTTTAGGCAAATCTAAATACAAAAAAATTCACGCCGCGCGCATTGGCATTGCGGGGCTTGGCGGGCTTGGCTCTAACTGCGCTTTTAACCTTGCGCGCACGGGATTTAAGCATTTTATATTGGCAGATTTTGATACAGTAAACCACTCTAACCTTAACAGACAGTTTTATTTTCAAAATCAGATAGGTCAAAAAAAAACCAAAGCCTTAAAGCAAAATCTGCTTAAAATAAACCCCGCTATTAATACAGAATTGCACAGCATTTTTTTGTCGCATACAAATTCGCCTGAAATTTTTAAATCTTGCGATATTATTGTTGAAGCGTTTGACTGCGCAAATTCAAAGGCAATGCTTTGTGAAAGTTTTATTAATACAGATAAATTTATTGTTTCGGCTTCGGGCATTGCGGGATACGGCAAAACGGACACCCTAAGGGTGCATAAAATAAAAAACAACTTCTATGTAGTAGGAGACTTAAAAACAAAAATTTCCTTGGCTAATTCGCCCCTGTCGCCAAGGGTAAACATTGCCGCCGCTAAACAAGCAGATATTGTTTTGGAGTATGTGTTAAATGGAAAAATTACTTAAAGAGTGTTTTGCCCAAGCAGACTTATACTGTATTACGGCTCAAGAATTCTCAAACGGACGCGGTAATATAGAAACCGTAAAAATGCTGCTTGATTCGGGTATTAAAATTATTCAGTACCGTCAAAAGGAGGCAACTGCCTCCCAGAAACTTAAAGAATGCGAAGCTATAAGAAAACTTACGCAAAGCTATAAAGCATGTTTTATAGTAAACGATAATGCAGATATTGCTTTGCTTGTAGACGCCGACGGCGTGCATGTAGGTCAGGACGATTTGCCAATTTCTGCCGTACGCCGTATTATAGGCACAGATAAAATTGTGGGCGTTTCAACCCATGCGCCCAAGCAAGCCTTAAAAGCGGTTTCGGACGGCGCTGATTATATAGGTGTGGGACCTGTGTATAAAACATTTACAAAAAAAGATGTTTGTAGCGCTGTGGGGCTGGAATATGTGCAGTGGGCGGCTCAAAATATAAAAATTCCGTTTGTGGCTATAGGCGGTATTAAAGAACACAATATCGTACAAGTAAAAACTGCCGGCGCGAAGTGTTTTGCCCTTGTGACTGAAATTGTGGGCGCCCAAAATATAGAATTAAAAATTAAAAATTTAAGAAAGCTTATATAAAACTTTTAATAAAAAGCAAAGGAAGTAAAAGTTTCAATAAATATGTTGGAGATGTTTTTGCGAAGTACTTGAAATTTTTACGCCGTCTGCGATAGCGAAGTGTGCAAGTGCACATGAGCTGGAAGCAAAGAAAGTAAAAATTTCAAAGACGAAGTAAAAATGAAAATAAAAACCCCTAAGCATATGCTTAGGGGTTTTTATAGTGCGGTTAAAAAGTTATACTTTTTTTATGTTCGCAGCTTTAGGGCCTTTGTCTGAGTTTACAACTTCAAACTCAACAGCGTCACCTTCCGCAAGCGACTTAAAACCGTCAGACTGAATTGCCGAATAATGGGCAAAAACATCGCCTGAACCGTCGTCGTTAGAGATGAAACCGTAACCTTTTTGGTCGTTAAACCACTTCACTTTACCTTGTGCCATGCTGATTGCTACTCCTTTCTAATACACCGCTTAAAGCGGGTTTTTCTTAACAGGCTTTGCAGCCTGTTAGCTACTCCTATAATCTAGCAAAATGTTTATTGAAATGTCAAGTGCTAAGTTTTGCGAAATTACCATAAACAAAAAATATTTTTTATAAATTATAAGAACGTAACTGCAAATAAAATATTTTAATAAAACATGCTTTATAATGCAGTATACAAAATTTAATATATTATATTATTGCTAAAGCGCGGTTATTTGTAATGCGCAATTTATTGCAATGCAAAAGTTTAATATATTATAGTATATTCTTTGTGAAAGATTTAAATTTTTTGCTATGTTATTTTTAAGTCACAAAAGCAAAACACTACTAAAATAGTAGTATTTGAAATAACTTGAAAATATATATTGACATTTAAAAATAATATTTATATAATACCATAAAAGTAGAATTTAATAAGAGGTTAAAAAATGAAACTTTCAACCCGTACGCGTTATGGCACCCGCGCCGCAGTAGAGCTTGCTTCCTGCTATCATCGCGGCGTACCGTTAAGTTTGAAAGATATTTCTTTAAAGCAAAATATTCCGTTAAAGTATTTGGCAAAAATAATGAACTCTTTAAAAACGGCGGGGCTTGTAAAAACTTTGCGCGGCGCTTCGGGCGGTTTTGTTTTGGCGCGCGCGCCCCAAGAAATTTCCGTTGCTGATATTTTTAATTATTTTGAAGGTTCTATAGTTCCTAAAGAATGTAACCCCAGCCGCGGTGAGCGAATGTGTAAGCGTTACAGTAACTGCGCTACGGCAAAAGTGTGGGCGGGGCTTGAAAGTACCGTAAGTGAATATTTGCAAAAAATAAAAATCGGTGATTTGGCAAAAGATTCGGTAGAACTAAACAAACCCGCATTATTTTAATTTTAACTTTGACTTTTGAATTTTTACTTCCTTAACTTCCGCCTTGTGTGCTATAAGCACACTTCGGCGTCGCAAGCGTTGTGAAAATATCAAAATCCTTCGTTAAAAAAGTATAAAACAAGATAATTTTAAAAAAGGGCATTATGCCAAAGGAGAAAATAGATGAGTAAAGTAGACGAAAAATTAAAACCGGAAAGTATTTTAGTGCACGGCGGGCAAACGCCCGACCCGACAACAGGCGCGTGTGCTGTGCCTATTTACCAGACAGTAGCTTATCAGTTTAAAGATTCAGACCATGCCGCGAATTTATTTGCCTTAAAAGAGTCGGGCAATATATATTCGCGCATAATGAATCCCACGGTAGACGTTTTTGAAAAACGCATGGCATTACTTGATGGCGGCGTAGGCGCGCTTGCCCTTTCAAGCGGTCAAAGCGCGATAACTTTGGCATTGCTTAATATTGCTCAAAACGGCGACGAAATTGTTTCGGCGGATAATATTTACGGCGGCACATTTTCGTTATTAAAAAACACGTTTAAAAAATTCGGCATTACGGTAAAGTTTGTAGACTCGTCAAACCCTGAAAACTTTAAAAAGGCAATCACCCCCAAAACAAAAGCGATTTATGCCGAAACTATAGGCAACCCTAAACTGGATGTTGTTGATATAGAGGCAATTTCAAAAGTAGCTCACGATAATGGTTTGCCGCTTGTGGTAGACAATACCGTCGCGCCCTATATTTTTAGACCCATAGATTTTGGCGCAGATATTGTTGTTTACTCGGCAACAAAATTTATCGGCGGGCACGGCACAAGCCTTGGCGGCGTTATTGTGGACTCGGGTAAATTTAACTGGTCAAGCGGCAAGTTTCCGCTTATATCAGAGCCCGAACCAAGCTACCACAATGCAAAGTTTACAGAGGTTGCGGGTGCGGCGGCATATATTATAAAAGCGCGCGTTACGTTACTTCGCGATATGGGGCCGGCACTTCCTGCGTTTAACGCGTTTATGTTTTTGCAAGGTCTTGAAACCCTGCATTTAAGAATGCAACGTCATAGCGAAAACGCTTTAAAGGTAGCTAAATTTTTACAAACTCATAAAAATGTCGAATGGGTAAACTATCCTGGGCTAGAAACAAGCAAAGAATACCCTAAAGTGAAAAAATATTTAAACGGCTCGGGCGGCGCCATACTTGGTTTTGGCATAAAAGGCGGCGCAGAAGCCGGAAAGAAATTTATAAACTCGCTTGAGCTTATAAGTCACTTGGCAAACTTGGGCGACGCAAAAACTCTAGCGGTTCACCCCGCTACGACAACTCATCAGCAACTAAGCCCCGAAGAACAGCTTTTAACCGGCGTAACGCCGGACTTTGTAAGGCTTTCTATAGGCATTGAGCATATAGACGATATCATAGAAGACTTAACGCAGGCTTTTGGTTAATATTTTCGAGATAATCTTTTGCTGACAATGCCGCCTCAAAGTAAAATGCCTTGAGGCGGCATTGTTATTATAGGGCGAAACATATTGAGAATGTGGTTAAATAAATGTAAAATGAACAAATGTCTAACAAAAACAAAACACTAACCAATGTAGAGCTTAAAGGCTTTAATTTTGAAAAGCTTGTTTTAGAGTCGGGCAAAGTTATCGCTCCTGTAACAATAGCTTATGAAACATACGGCGTTTTGTCTGAGGAAAAAAACAATGCCGTTTTAGTATGCCACGCTTTTACGGGAGATTCCCACGCCGCGGGTTTTTATTCCGGTGAAGACAAGCCCGGCTGGTGGGACGATATGATAGGCCCCGGAAAAGCTTTCGACACTGACAAATATTTTGTTATCTGCTCAAACGTTTTGGGGGGCTGCCGCGGCAGTACGGGGCCTTCGTCTACAAACCCCGCTACTCAAAAACCATACGGTCTGGATTTTCCCGTTATAACCATAGAAGATATGGTAAACGCACAAAAAAAACTTATAGACTCCTTGGGTATTGAAAAACTTCTCTGCGTTGCAGGGGGGTCTATGGGCGGTATGCAGGCGCTACAGTGGGCGGCGCTTTACCCTCAAAGTATTTGCTCGGTAATACCGGTAGCCGCGGCAATGAAACATTCGCCACAACAAATAGCTTTTAACGAGGTAGGCCGTCAGGCAATAATGTCAGACATTGCTTGGAACAACGGAAACTATTATCAAGTTGAAGCAAAGCCCGAAAGGGGGCTTGCGGTAGCAAGAATGGTCGGGCACATAACTTATATGTCTGATAGCTCTATGGAAGAAAAGTTTTCACGCAATCTTAAAGACAAAGAATACAGTTTCAGCTTTACCGCAGATTTTGAAGTTGAAGGCTATCTTCGTTACAGGGGCGGCGCTTTTGTAAAACGGTTCGACGCAAATACCTATCTTTACATAACAAAAGCGATGGACTATTTTGACGTTTCCCAAGACCTGCCGTTTATAAGAAACGGCTTTGTGAAATTTTTGGTAATATCTTTTGCTTCAGACTGGCTTTACCCGTCGTACCAGTCTGAAAATATAGTTAAAGAACTTAAAATGAAAGGTCAGCCCGTTACATATTGCGAAGTAAAATCTACCTACGGGCATGACGCGTTTTTGTTGGAAGTAGAAGACCAGACAAGGCTTGTAAAACATTTTTTAAATAATGTTTATAAAGAGATATCGCATGGAAAATAAACCCGCGCAAGCGTCTTTAGAATACTTAACAATAGCCCGCATAATACAGCGTGGCGCTAAAGTTTTAGATTTGGGTTGCGGTACGGGCGACATTATGCTTTACCTTGAAAATAAAAATCAGGTAAATATTCAAGGCGTAGAAATAAAAGAAGAAGCGATTTATCAATGCGTAGAGAAAGGGCTTGCAGTAATGCACGGCGATATAGATAACGGGCTTAACGTTTATCCTGACGAAAGTTTTGACTATGTAATTTTAAACCAAAGCATGCAACAGGTTAAACGCGTAGGTTTTGTTATAGACGAGGCGTTCCGCGTGGGGCGTAATGTTATTATAGGCTTTCCCAATTTTGCCCATATTTCAGCCCGTGCTATGCTTTTTTTTGAAGGCCGGGCGCCTGTTGTAAAGTCTATGTCGCAAAGCTGGCACGAAACGGAGAATATAAGGTTTTTAAGCGTTAAAGATTTTGAAGCTTTTATCCGTAAAAAAAATTATAAAGTACAAGCTAAATTTTTTATAAACGGCAACAATGAAGTAAAATTTTTGCCTAATCTTTTTGCAAAAAAAGCAATTTTTGTTTTAACAAAATAAACTTATGCTTAAAACGATAATTAAATATTTTGTTTTGGTTATAGTTGGTATAATAAGTGCTTTTTTCTTGTTAGAGATTGCTTTGCGTTTAGCGGGTACGGGTGTAAAACGTTCTCACAGAGTGCATCAGGAATTTTTGTTGCAAAGAAGTGATGAAGGTTTGGTAATATTGTGTTTAGGGGAAAGCACTACCTATAGGCAGTATCCTGTACAATTGCAAAGGATGTTTGACGATAGACATGGTAAGGCAGCTGTAAATGTTATAGACGCGGGCATACCCGGAACCACCATTAGTGATATAACTAAAAATTTGCGTTCAAACCTTGAGAAGTTTAACCCTGACGTGGTAATAGTAATGGCTGGTATTAATGATTATGCTGATGTAATAGCAAGAAATTTCCCACAAAGTAGATTTGCTCGCTTGCTTTGGCATAACTTTAAAACATTCAGACTGTTAAGTTTAATTCGTTCACACTTAAGTTTTATTTGTGAATCCAGAGTGTTAGGCGGTAAAAGTGATGACAATTTTACTTTCACATCAGATTATATTTGTTGGAGTATAGCGCCACACAGAGAATATATGTACGAAGCCAGTACGCTTATGAGCGCAGGTAGATTTGCAGAAGCGTATACAATTTTTATAAAAGCGCTTGAAATAAAACCAGACTGCAGGCACGCTTTGAGAAATTCCATGTTGTTAACGTCTGACGGTAAAAAACAGCGAGATATAGCTTTGTATGCGGTGAATAATTTT
>WQVR01000040.1 GCA_009785775.1 Candidatus Proendomicrobium guianensium | reverse complement strand
GCCGTCTATAATTTCAATTAAGCAAGACGGCTTAAGCAAACTTGCCGTGCCTACGCTTACAGCAGTTGCGCCCGCAATAATAAATTCAACAGCGTCTTTATAATCTGAAATTCCGCCGCAACCGATAATTGGTATTTTTACGGCATTATAAACATCATACACGCAACGCAAAGACATAGGCTTAACGCAAGGACCGGACATTCCGCCTTTTATGGTAGAAAGTTTGGGCTGAAAGGTGTTTATATCTATTACCATTGCTGGAAAAGTGTTTGCTATATTTAAAGCGTCTGCCCCATAACTTTCGGCTTTTTTAGCTAATGCGCCAATGTCTGAAACTTGCGGCGTCAGCTTTGCTATAACAGGAACATTACTGTATTTTTTTGCGCCTTGAATTACCTGTTTAAATAATTCTTCATCGTGGCATACAACGGTTTTTTTTAAATTAGGGCAACTTAAGTTTAATTCAATGCCTGCTATGCCTTTGCATTTGCTTAAAAGTTTTATAGCGCCCGTATACTCTTCTGCCGTTGCACCGGCAACGCTTACTATTACGGGCACGCCTATTTTGGAAAGCTTGGGAAGTTTCTCACTAATAAACCTTTCAACGCCGATATTTTGTAGCCCTATAGTATTAAGCATACCGCCCGTAACTTCGGCGATTCTGGGAGGCGGGTTGCCCGCGCGGGGTTTTAAAGTGATAGTTTTTGTAATTATACCGCCGAGTTTTTTTAGTTGTATTAAATCTGCAAGTTCATCGCCATAGCCAAAAGTGCCCGACGCCGTAAGCACGGGATTGCTTAACTTTATACCTGCAAAATTTACTTTTAAATTTGGAGTAAAATTTCTTGGTTTCATAATTCCACTTCGGCTATATTAAAAACAGGGCCGCAGTTGCATGTCATTTTATATTCATCGCCTATTTTTACGGCGCACCCTTGGCAATTGCCAACTCCGCAAGCCATGTGTTCTTCAAGCGATACAAAACCCTTGGCGCCCTTTTGTTTGGCAATATCTATAATTTTTTTTAACATTGGGGTAGGGCCACAAGCAAAAACTACATTTTTGTCAGTTAGTTTTTTGTTTAGCACATCAGTAATATAACCTTTATGCCCTGCAGTGGCGTCTTCAGTGGCAACTTCTGTTTTCCAGCCTAGTTTTTTAAATTCTTTAAGGCACAATAAATCTGCTTTGCTGCTCGCGCCGTAAAATAATGTTCCCTTCGTTTTTAACTTTGTGGCAAGAAAGTGTATACTTGCTATGCCCGTGCCGCCCGCAACTATCACCGGCAGATATTCGGCTGTTTTTACAGGGTAACCCTCACCTAAGGGACCCAAAACCTGGGCACTGTCGCCTTTTTTTAGTTTTGACAGCGCTTTAGTTCCTCCGCCGACAACTTTATACAAAAAGGATATTTCGCCTGCCTTAATATTATAAATACTTATAGGACGGCGCAAAAAAAAGCCTTCCGTGCTTATCATGCAAAACTGCCCTGCTTGAGCTGCTTTGTAAGCAGTGCCGGCAGTGCCGCAGGAGAAAGTTAAAATATAATAATCACCGCAAAGGAGTTTATTGGAAATTACTTTAAGGGCGCTATCCCGTCTTTTTGTGACCAAACTATTTTTCCCCCGACTATTGTATAAACTGCCCCCCCTTTAAACTTTCTGCCTATAAAGGGACTATTGGTACTTTTTGAAAGTATACTTTCTTCCGTAAACGTATAATTATAATTAGTATCAATTATAGTAATATCTGCGATACTTCCCGCTTCTAAACTTCCCCTGCCTGTAAGTGAGAAAATTTTTGCGGCATTACACGAAAGTTTTTCTACCGCCTCGGGCAGTGTTAAAACGCCTGTATCTACTAACTCATTAAGCGTTAAGCTTAGCATTGTTTCAAACCCTATTATTCCAAAAGGCGCAATGTCAAACTCGCGGGCTTTTTCTTCGGCAGTATGCGGGGCGTGGTCTGTGGCTATACAATCTATAGTGCCGTCTTTAAGGCCTTGTTTTATTGCTTCTACATCGCTAGCTTCACGTAGCGGAGGGTTCATTTTGGCGTTTGTAGAGTATGTGCTTAAAATATCGTCTGTCAGTGAAAAGTGATGAGGGCAGGTTTCGGCGGTGACGCGAACACCGCGTTTTTTTGCCTGACGCACAAGTTCTACAGAGCCTGCCGTAGAAATATGCGCTATATGCAAATGCCCGCCGGTAAGTTCTGCAAGCATTATGTCGCGGCTTACTATAACTTCTTCGGCTTGCCTTGGTATACCGCGAAGCCCCAATATCATAGAATTTTTGCCTTCGTTTACAACGCCGTCTTTTGAAAGTTCTTTATCTTCTGCGTGGCTGATTACAGGCAGGTTAAACATTTTAGAATATTCTAAAGCAAGCCGCATAACTTGGGAGTTTGACACGGGAAGCCCGTCGTCCGATAAAGCTACCGCGCCAGCTTTTTTAAGTATCCCTATTTCGGCAAGTTCTTCCCCAAGCGAACCCTTTGTAATACAGCCCACGGGGAAAACATTAACCGCGCCCTCTTTTTGCGATTTTAAAAGTATATACTCTACCGACGGGGCATTATCGGTAGCCGGCTTAGTGTTAGGCATACAAAAAACCGTTGTAATGCCGCCTTTTGCGGCAGCGCGGGTACCTGTAAAAATAGTTTCTTTTTCTTCAAAACCCGGTTCGCGCAAGTGCGCGTGTACATCTATAATACCGGGCATAGCAATTTTATCAGTACCGTCTATGGTAATAGTTGCGGGCTTTGAAAGCGTTTCAACAATTTTACCGTTTTCTATAAACAAATCGCCGGTTTTGTCAGTTTTTGTAGAAGGGTCTATAATTTTTACGTTTTTAATATGTATTGGCATAGTTTACCTTTTGTTGTTTATAGGATTATTAGTTTCTTTAATAAGCGGGCTTTTTTTAGCCTGCGCAAGCGTATAAAGCACAGCCATGCGTACGGCTATGCCGTTGGTTACCTGCTCGTTTATTACAGACGCCGCGCTGTCTGCAACCTGAGAAGAAATTTCTATGCCGCGGTTCATGGGGCCGGGGTGCATTACTATAACGTCGGGCTTGGCTTTGGCTAAGCGTTCTGCCGTCATTTGATAAAGTTCTACATATTCATGCACGGAAGGGAATAAATTTTGCTGTTGGCGTTCAAGCTGTATGCGCAAAATGTTTACAACGTCTACGCCTTTTACGGCTTCGTCTAAGTTATAGTAAGCTTTTACGCCAAGCTCGCTTATATTTTTTGGTATTAAAGTTGAAGGACCCGCCACGCGCACTTCCGCGCCAAGTTTTGTAAGCGCCCAAATATTGCTTTTGGCTACGCGGCTGTGCAAAATGTCACCGACAAGCAAAACTTTCAAGCCTTCCACTTTTTTCTTTTTTTCAAGTATCGTGTAAAGGTCTAATAGACCTTGCGTGGGGTGTTCGTGGAAACCGTCTCCCGCGTTTATTATGGAAGCGTTAAGATTTTCGGCAAGTATCCCCGCAGAGCCCGCGCGCGAGTGGCGTATAATTACAAAGTCAGCCTTCATTGCCTCTAAGGTTTTGCCCGTGTCTATTAAGCTTTCGCCTTTTACCACGCTTGAGGTGCTTGCCGCAACGCTTACAACGTCTGCAGAAAGGCGTTTTGCCGCCATTTCAAAAGACATGCGCGTGCGTGTTGAGGGTTCGTAAAACAGGTTTACTACAGTTTTTCCTACAAGGGTAGGCGCCTTTTTTACGGAGCGCGTAAATAAACTTTTAAACGGTTTTACCGACTGCAAAATTTCTTGTATTTCGTGTTTGTCTAGGTGTTCAAGCCCCAATAAATCTTTACGGTTAAAAGGCATTGCCCGCTCCAAAGTATTATTTCAAAACTATTACTTGGTCTTGACCGTCTAACTCTTTAAATTCTACCTGTATGGCTTCGTTAGCATTGTGCTTAAAGGCGGCAAAGTTTGCTTCTATGGGAAGTTCGCGCCCCGGGCGGTCTATAAGCACGGCAAGCTGTACGGTTTGCGCCCTGCCGAAATCGCTTAAAACATTAAGCGCGGCGCGTATGGTGCGGCCTGTGTATAAAACGTCGTCTACCAAAATTATATTTTTGCCTTTTATGTCGAAAGGTATATCGGTATCTTTAATTATGGGTATGCCCGCGCCCGCTTCGCTTATATCGTCTCTGTAAAGGGTAATATCCAGCGTGCCGTAGCTAAGAGAAGCCTCTTTAACATTTGCTAATTTTGCAACAATAGCGCGTAAGCGCGTTGCCAAGTTTACACCGCGCGTTTGTATGCCTATAAAAGCAAGGTTGGCTACAGAAGAGTTTTTAGCATAAATATCTTCTGCAAGCTTTGCAATAGCGCTTTCCATTTGTCCGGCGTTTAAAATTATTTCGCGTTTTTTTTCCATTTTATTTTGCCTGTATTTAAGGATACTTTACTTTTTATTTAATGCCGTAGATTTTTCCAGCACCATTTCTTTTAGCGACTGTTTATATTTTATAATTTTATCTCTTAAGCTTGTATCGCATGCAGATAAAATTTGTGCAGCAAGTATTCCCGCATTTTTTGCGCCGTTTAATGCAACCGTTGCCACAGGCACCCCGCCCGGCATTTGCAGTATAGATAAAACACTGTCCCACCCGTCTATAGAGTTGGAAGATTTTACAGGCACGCCTATTACCGGCAAAGGCGATATCGCAGCTATCATACCCGGTAAATGCGCGGCGCCACCAGCGCCTGCAATTATAACTTTTATACCCCTTGAGTGGGCGGTGCTTGCGTATTCAAAAAGTTTTTCGGGCGTTCTGTGGGCGGAAACAATGTCTATCTCATAAGGAATTTCAAACTGCTTAAAAATTTCGGCAGCCTCTTTCATGACATTTAAGTCAGAGTCAGACCCCATTACTATGCCTGCTAAAATTTCTTTCATGCTTTTACCTTTAAAGTATTTTTTACGATTTCAGACTTTTTTACGGCATTGTCTAGTTCTTTGTCTATAATTGTAATGTGTCCCATTTTTCTAAATGGTTTCATTGTTTTTTTGCCGTATAAATGAATATTTACGCCTTCAATTGCTAAAGCCTCTGCAAACCCTTCATACTTAACTTTGCCTTCAAAACCCGGCTCGCCAAGCAAATTTACCATTACCGCGGGCATTTTTATTTGGGTAGAACCAAGCGGTAGGTTTAAAACAGCCCTGAGTTGTTGCTCAAACTGGGAAGTAACAATACCCTCTATTGTGTGATGACCGCTATTGTGCGTGCGCGGGGCAGATTCATTAACCAGTATATTTCCTTTCGCGTCTATAAAAAACTCTATTGCGAGCAGCCCGCACATGTTTAAATCTGTAATTAATTTGCGGGCAATTTCTTCGGCAAGTTTATGCTGCGCTTCGGTTATATCTAATACCGGGCAAACAAGATGTTTGACAAGGTTTGCTTTAGGATCGAAAACCATGTCTACCGCGGGAAAAGTTTTAACTTCGCCGCTTTCGTTACGGGCAACTATTACGGCAATTTCTTTGTGGATATCAACTTTTTCTTCTACTATACATTCGCCCTCAAGCAAATCTTTTAAATCGGCTTCGGTATTTATTACCGACACGCCGCGCCCGTCATAACCGCCGGTTTTAAGCTTTTGCACAAACGGGAGCCTAAGGCTCTTTTTTTCAACGGCTTGCAATACTTCATCTTTATCTTTATACGATGTAAAAGGCGAAGTAGGCAGATTGTTTTTAACATAAAATTCTTTTTGTTTTTCTTTATTTTGAAACAGTTGAAGAATAGAGGGATCAGGCACAATTTTTAAGCCTTCTTCTTTTAACTTAAACAATGCTTCAACATTTATGCTTTCAATTTCAAAAGTTAAAATATCAACTTTTTTGCCGAAATTATACACGGCGTCAAAATCAAAACGGGAGCCTTTAACAAAAACATTGGCAAGCCCCGCACAAGGGCAATTTTCGGCGTCGTCAAGTACATAGGTAATTATATCCCACTTGCTTGCTTCCTGAATAAGCATTTTGCCAAGCTGTCCGCCTGCGATAATGCCGAGTTTTAAATCTGCCGATAATATTTTTTCCATTTTTATGCCCTTTTTTAGCGTAATGCTCTTTTTGCGATATCTTTACGGTAGTGCATACCCGTAAAATTTATTTTTTCTACATTTTCATAAACTTTTTTTACGGCGTCAGCTATATTTTCGGCTACGGCAGTTACAGCCAAAACCCTGCCGCCTGCGGTTAACAATTTCCCGTTTTCATTTTTTGTGCCGGCATGATAAACCGTACAGTTTTTATCAACTTCGCCGGTTCCCGTAATTTCATAACCGTTCTTAAACTCGCCCGGATAACCGCCCGAGGCAAGCACAACGGTTACAGCGGTATCTGCAGACCATTCCACATTTATATCTTTTAATTTTTTATCTATTACGCCGTGGCAAATGTCTGACAAATCTGTTTTAAGTAAAGGCAGTAAAACTTGCGTTTCAGGATCGCCAAAGCGGCAGTTAAATTCAAGCACATACGGCACGCCGCCAGACACTAAAAACCCTACATACAAAATACCGCGATAATCTATATTTTCTTTTTTAATGCCTTGCATTATTTTTAAAACAATGCCGTCAATACTTTGCATTAATTCAGGGCTTGCACTTGGCGCGGGGGCATATGCGCCCATACCGCCTGTGTTGGGGCCTTGGTCATTGTCAAACACACGCTTGTGGTCTTGCGCGGCAGGCATTAGTTTATAACTTTCACCATCGGTAAACATTAAAACAGATAATTCAAAACCTTCTAAAAACTCTTCTATTACAATTTTACTTCCTGAAGCGCCAAAAATTTGTGTCTCCATTATTTCTTTAACGGCATTTTGGGCTTCAGGTATATTTTGGCAAATATATACGCCCTTGCCGGCGGCAAGCCCGTCTGCTTTTACCACAAGTTTTTTGCCGGCGTCAAAACTTTCTAAATATTTTAAGGCGTCTGTAGAGTTATCAAAACTGCTGTAAGCGGCGGTGGGTATATGGTTATCTATCATAAATTTTTTAGAAAAATCTTTAGAGGCCTCAAGCATTGCCCCTTTTTGTGAAGGACCAAAAATTTTTAAACAGTTTTTTTCAAAGTGGTCTACAATACCTTGCGCTAAAGGAATTTCGGGGCCTACAAAAGTAAAGCCTACTTCGTTTTCTTTTGCAAAAGCGCTAAGCGCCGCTATATCATCAGCTTTTATATTTACATTTTC
>WQVR01000039.1 GCA_009785775.1 Candidatus Proendomicrobium guianensium | reverse complement strand
CGCGCGATTATGCCTATACCGACGGCGCTTGTATTGTATTTATAGACGAATTAGACGTTATTGGCCGCGGGCGTTCGTTCTCTCCTATGGGGGGAAATCAGGAAACCAACTCTACCCAAAACCAGTTGCTTGTTGAAATGGACGGGTTAGATTCTAAAAGTTCAAATGTTATAGTCATTGGCGCTACAAACGCCGCCGAAAACACATTAGATGCCGCGCTTCTTCGCCCCGGGCGTTTTGACAGAAAAATATACATTAACTTGCCAAACCTTAAAGAGCGTGAACAGCTTTACAGTTATTACATGAACAAAATTAATTTTGACCCTCAAATAGACATTTCCCGTCTTGCGCGGCGTAGCGTAATGAAAAGCCCTGCAGATATTGAAAATATAGTAAAAGAGTCTGCTTTAATTGCAACGCGCAAGCAAAAAACAGTTGTAGGCCTCGACGATATTTCAGAAGCTATGGACAGGGTAGATTTAGGCCTTGAAAGTCACTTAGATTTAAGCCCCGAAGAACTTGAATGGACTGCCTTTCACGAGGCAGGACATGCGGCGGCGTTATATTTGCTGCATCCTACTGACGATGTTTTTAAAGCTACAATTAAAACCCGTGGCGGCGCACTTGGGCTTGTAGCGCATCAGCCCATGCAAGAACGTTATACGGCAAATAAGGAAAAACTACTTGCCGATATTGTTGTAAGCCTTTCGGGGTATATGGCAGAAAAAATAAAATATGGTACAACTTCTACGGGAGTATCTAGTGATTTTAGAAAAGCCATGGCAGTAGCGCATAATATGGTGTGGCGTTTTGGAATGGGGCCTTGCGGCATGGTGGGAGATTTTACAATTATACCGGGCGATGAACTTTCAAGTTGCCTTAAAGAAAAACTTAACAATGAAGAAACTGCGATATTGGATGGCTGCTTGAAAGCCGTAGAAAAATTTTTACGCCAAGAATGGCAAGTGGTTGAAGACATAGCAAATGCATTGCTTGATAAGCGTGAACTAGACTACGACGCCGTAGACAAAATTTTTAAAGACAGAAGCAAAATAAAAAGCGTGGATTCCAGTGAATTGTTGAAGTATATAAACGAGGCTATCCCCCAAGGAAAATAATTTTCAAGGGGTAAGTTGTGTATTAAAGGTAAAGTATGAAGCGTTTTAAACTGTTTATAATTTTTGTGTTTTTTGGGGTATTGCTTGCAGGTTGCGGGCCTAGTTTTCCAAAGGAAACCTTAGATGTTGATGTTGCCCGGTTAGTTTACAGAGAATCAGGCAGGAAGCCTGTAGTAAGTGTAATAGGCAACACAATGTATATAGACTTAATGCTTGGCGAACTTGCAAGCCAAGAACCTGAAGTTGTAAATGACGCAATGCGGGTAATGCAAAGGGCGGTTTTTGCAAGTATGCGCGCCGCGCTTTCTTCAGACGCAAATATAGAATTTATTATTGTAACGGCTTATGACAGCCCTGAATATAATATTGCCATACAAAGCGTACAAAATATGGGAGATATTAAAGGGTTTATGTTCAGGCAAATGTCCCGCGGAGATTTTCAGTCGCGCTCGGTTTTTATAATTGAAGGCGCGCCGCATGCCGCAGTGCTTAAGTATAACCGCCACGGCATTACAGAGGCAGATTATGTAGGCAAGCTTATACTTTCCCAAGCTACCATTGCCGGTAGCGCCAACCCTTTAATTGCCGCTATTATTAATACCTTAAACCTTAGGTATTTAGGAAAAGAAAACGGTATTCTTTATTATGTGGCAAGAAGTGACGCTTCCGAAACTTTCGGGGTATTACTTGGTGATATTTTTCAAACACAGGGCGCAATTCAGGCGGAAAGATACAGGCTTGAAATTGACGGCATAAGAATAATCAATATTAACGGCGAAATTATATTAGACGTTTCCCTTCCTTAAGATTTTACATTTCTATTGAACCTTTAAAGCTTTGCAAATACTTGATGAGTTTGTTCGTTCTGTTTTTTGCCTTTGCGGTTAAAGCGCCGTTCAGGCGGTTTATAAGTAAAATATTTTTCGGTTTGTTCGTTTTCCCTATGTTTGAAGCGGGCAACAATAATCCGTTATTCGCCCGCAAGTTGGAAAACGCCGAAAAATATTGAGCGAATGCCTGCCGTGCGCGCTAACTGCAAAGGCAAAAGGCACTTAGTTTAGAGAGCACGCAATGCCCCATTAAATTTAACCGCGGATAGTTTCTTCCAGAAGTTCTGACGCGTCTGCATTTCTCATACCCTCATAACACAAATAAACATAAGGTACAAAGAAAACTGCGAGAGCCAAAGCAAATGTCAGCCCGCCCACAACGGCTATAGCCATGGGTTGGTTGGTTGAGGCGTCCATGCCTATGCCCAATGCAAGCGGTATAAGGCTGGCTATGGTTGTTGTGGTTGTCATTAAAATGGGTCTCATATGCGCCATTGTAACGTCTACCACAAGTTGTTTGTATTGCAATACGTTTAAGGGTTTGTCGCCGTTGGCTTTAATGGCTTGGGCGCCGTAAATATTAAACCTGTCTACAAGTAAAATAGATATATTAACCACGTTTCCTACAAGCATTATCATACCAAGCATGGATATAGCGTTTATAGATTGAAATGTTACAAATAAAGCTATAAGCGCGCCTACAAGCCCAAGGGGAACTGCCGTCATTACTATTATGGGCTGGGTAAGGGATTCAAATTGCGAAGCAAGTATCATAAAAATTATTATTACGCCAAGTATCATGGCAAAACCGGTTTGTGAAAGCGCTTCCCTCATGGCAAGCATTTCACCTGTAATTTGTGTGCTAATGTCATTTGTCTGGAAACGTTCGTCAAGCAGGGTTTGCAGTTCTGCCGCGGCGCGTGTGAAGTTTCCTTGCACGTTTGCATTAATAAGGTATGTGCGTTCGCCCTCTATGCGTTTAATGGAGGGTAGCGTAGGCACAAGGCTTGCGTCTACAATTTGTCTTATTTGTATTGCCATACCCCAGTTTGAAAATACCGTAATGTCCATAATGCGGCTTAGGCGGTCTCTGTCTTCGGGGCGTACGCGTACGCGTACATCTATTTCGTCTTCAATGCCCCTAAGCTGCGTGGCTACAATGCCTCTTATAGAGGCAAGCAAAACCGCTGCGATGTCTTGCGTGCTAAGTCCGAATAGCGAGGCGCGTTCCCTGTCTATTGTAAGGCGGAGTTCGGGCACTTCTTCGGAAGGGTCTATTGTTATGCCGTAGAATAGCCCCATATTGTTCATATGGTCGCGTATAGAATGCGCGGCGTCGCGCAGAAGCCCTAAATCCCTGCCTCTTATTTCAACCGTCATTCCGCCTGCTGCGCCCGCGCCTGAACCGAACAGCCCTTGTTGCGTTACAAATTCGGTTTGAAGATGCGGCATGTTCCAGCGGCGTATTTGCGAGGCAATGTCTGCCACAACATCGTTAGTTGTGGGACCTCTTGGGTGAAGGCGCGCGATAATTCTTGCCTGATAAACTTCTAAAGTTTCTATAGCGGCAGCTCCTGCGGTATCTCCCGTAGAGCCCACGCTTACCGAAATATCTTTAATAGCGTCATAGCGCATAAGAAGTTCTTCAATTCTTCTTACCACGCTGTCTGTAACTTCTATAGGAGTGTCAGGGCGTAAGGAAACGTTTAAAACAAAGCGGCGTTCGTCAATACGCGGCATAAACTCTTTAGGGGTAAGGTATAAAACTACAAGCCCTATGCACAAATAAATAAGCACGGTTATCGCCATTTTGCCGATACGCCAGTTAAGAATATGTATTAAAAGAGGTTTGAAAAAATTGTTAAGCCACGACATACCTGTGGTTATAGACTGTTTGTTTAAGTCTGCATTAAGGGCAAGGCGCGGTACAAGTAACATCGCCGCCGATATAGACGCTATCATCGCAAAACAAATTGTTAAAGCAAGCTGTGTGAAAAGCTGGCCTATCATGCCGGCAACAAATATAAAAGGTATAAATATAGCAACAGTGGTAAATGTAGAACTTAAAATAGGTGGAAGTAAGCTTTTTGTGGCGGCGGCAATTGCTTCTTTTTTTGCCACATTTTTTGCCCTGTGGTATTGAAGCAAAATATTTTCAAGCACCATGTTAGAATTATCAAGTACCATCCCTATGCCTACGGTTAGGCCCCCAAGCGACATGGTGTTAATGGTTATGCCCCTGAAATACATAAGGCTTAGCGTTACGCACAAGCTTACGGGAATAGCGGTATTAATTATGACTGAAGCCGTAAAGCTTTTTGTAAAAAAGTATAAAAGTATAAAACTTAGTATCATACCTTGGAGCGCGTTGGTATAGAGGTTTCTAAGAGAGTTTGTTATAAATTCGCTTTGGTCATAAACCATTATTACTTCAACATCGTCAGGCAGATTGCGGCGTATGGTTTCCATTTTAGCGGTTACCGCACGCGAAAGGTTAATTAAGTTAGAACCCGACTGCTGATAAATGTTTATAGAAACATTCTCGCGCATGTTGTAGCGAGAAAAACCTCTGATATCGCGCAGGGATTCTCGAACTTCGGCAATATCGCGTATAAAAACTATTCTTTGCCCCGTTTCAGGTTCTGCCCCGCGGTGGCGGCGCGCGCTTCTGCGGGCTTCGGGGCGAAAGTCTGTGGTTGAAAACGATAAGGCCTCAATATCGTCAATTCCTGAAAACATGCCTACAGTTTTTACAACGAATTCGTGCCGGTCTTCCCTTATGGTGCCGGCGGGGTAAGTAATGTTTGCCATAGCAAGCGCGTCTATTACTTCAATTATGGACACTTGGTTGGCAAGCAAACGGCCTTTGTCTACTTCAACTAAAATTTCTCTTTGCTGCCCGCCGCGCACTTCAATTTTTGCCACGCCTTCAACACGCTCGAGTTCGTCTTTAATATTGCGCATAACCGTTTGGCGAAGGTCTGCCATGCGCATGGGGGTGCTTTCGCCAGTGCGCCAGCTTGCCGAAAATACCATTGCCGCAAGTTGTGTAGGGTTATAGCGTAAAACTATGGGGGAAAAAGCGTCGCGGGGAAGAGAGTCTTGTATTAAGTCTATCCTTTCGCGCACGTCCATGGCGGCAAAGTCCATGTTTGTGCCCCAGCGGAATTCAGCTGTTACTATTGAAACGCCCTCTTTTGAAACCGACGATACGCGTGTGATATTCCTTACTGTACCCGCGGCTTCTTCTATAATACGGCTGATTAAATTTTCTGCTTCTTCAGGGCCTGCGCCTTCATAGCGGGTTACTATGGTTATTTGCGGATAATCCATAGAGGGGAAAAGTTCTTGCGGTACGCGCGTCCAAGATATTACGCCAAGCAATACTATGCCGAAAAATAGCATAAGAGTTGTTACGGGGCGGTCTACTGGAAGTCTTAATAAACTCATTTAGATAATTATCCTTTACTTGTTTACTTTGTATTTTGGCTTATGCTTATGTACCGTTACACTTATGTACACTGCGCCCAAGCAAGCGTTGCCTAAACCTTAAAATACAAAGTAAAGGCTAAAACGGGCTTTATTTAGATAAAGCTTCAGCTTCGCGGCTTTTCTTAAATTTATCAGTAAAATTATATAATTTTTTTTGCAAACTTCCCAACTTTAAAAACTTGAAATTGCCGAAAATTCCGCGCATAACCTTTTTGGGTTCTTCAAGGAAGTAATACGCGCTTGGTACGATAAGCATTGTTAATACCGTGCCCGATATTGTGCCAAACAGCACCGTCATGCCAAGCGAACGCCACATTGAAGCGGCTTGGTCTGTGCTTATAACCATGGGTACAAGCCCTAAAGTTTTCATTAAAGAAGCAATAATTTCAGGACGCAGGCGCTCTTTGCAGGCTTCAAAAATTACGCGAAGCAAGTTTGTTCGCCCGACGCGCCGGATATTAATTTTATCTATAACAATAATAGCCCCGTAAACTATAGAGCCGAATAATATCATCATTCCTATCCACACGCCAAGCGATATGGGCTTGTCAAACGCCCACAAGGCAATTGCCACGCCTATAACGCTGAGTGGCAGTGAAAACATTATAATTGCAGGCTGAATATAAGATTCAAAAATAGAGGCAAGCACAAAATATATAAGTATTATGGTAAGCGCTATGGCAAACATAAACTGGCTTCTGTTGCGTACGGTTCTTTCGTAGTCGCCTGCTATGTTAAAGCTGTAATCCTGCGGAAAGTTTACGGTAGCCATAACCTGACGGATTTGTTCAGCCGCGGCCGTAAGTCCTATATTATTTCTGTTGGCGCTTATCTGTATAAAACGCCTTTTGTTTTTGCGCCAAATTTCCTGCGTAGACTGAACTTTTTCAACTTCTGCAACTTGCCCCACAAACACAATTTCGCGAGAGGGGCTTACCACCGACAAAAACGGAAGTTCTTCGGCAGAACGTATTGTGTCGGGCACAAGGCGGGCTATGGTATCTATAAACCTTCCGTCTGTGCGGTAGCGTGTGGCTATAAGCCCGCGCAATTGACAGTGCAGGTAGTTTGCAAAAAAGTAAGTTGTCATGCCAAACATGGCAAGTCTGTGAGGGTCTACAACAAGGTTAATTTCGGGCTCGTCTTCGCGCATTCTTATTTTTATGTCATCGAGCCCTTGTATTTGCTGCAACTTTCCGCTTGCCGAAAAAGCAATTTGTTTAAGCACATCGTAATCTTGTCCGTAAAGGTCTATAAACATTTCTCTGGCGGCAGAAGCGCCGCCTTCTTGAAAGTATACAAACGCGGGAGAAAACTCTCCAAAGCGCGTGCGGAAATGTTCTCTAAACGTTTGGGCATTTGCGTTTACGGTTACTTCTATGAAGGTGTGCAGTTTTTCAACTTTACTTGAAACTCTGGTTACCTGGTCGCGATAGCTGAGTAGCGCGGCTTCAATTTGTTTTACAAGTTCGTTAGAAACTTCAATGCGGGTAGCGGGGGGAAACTGTACGCCTATGCGGAATGTGTTAACGTCGCCTGCGTCTAAAAACTCGCTGTCGCGTTGGGATAAAATATGAACGCTTAGTAAAAACACCAAGAAAACCGCGCTCCATACAAAAAACTGGCGTTTAAAAACAAACTTTAACATTCTGCCGTAGGTTCTGCGTATACTCATAAACCAGCCTTGGTATTCTAAGTCAAACTTGTTTTGCCAAAAGTAAATTTGCGGCGGTAAAAATACCATAGTGGCTATTAAAGAGGCTATTAAAGCAAAAGTTATAGTAAGCCCGAACGGTACATAAAGCTGGCGTATTTCAGGCTCTAAAAACACAAGCGGCAAAAACACAACAATGGTTGTTACCGTAGAGGCAAATACGGGCTTCCAAAGTTCGGCAGTGGCTTTTATTATAGTTTCAGCCTTGGTTGCCCAGGTTTTTTT
>WQVR01000038.1 GCA_009785775.1 Candidatus Proendomicrobium guianensium | reverse complement strand
GGATTTTCCCCTGAAGTTATAAACGTTTTACGCCGCCAAACGCTTGACATGTTAATTCAAGAAGAACTGCTTTGGCAAATGTCTAAAAAATACGGCATTACGGTTACAGACGCGCAAGTTGCTACGCGTATACAATCTGACCCCGGGTTTGCAAATGAATTTGGACAGTTTGACCCGAGAATTTATTTTCACTTCTTAAACTACATACGCATGACGCCTAAAGATTTTGAAAGCGTACAGAGAAGACAGTTGGCAGGCGAAAAGCTTACCATACTTCTGGCTTCGGCGGTAAAAGTAAGCGATTCCGAATTAGCGCAAATTTCACGCCTTACAGGCGACGCAGAAACAGATTTTGCAATTACCCTTCAAAGCAAAGCCAATTATTTTTTGAATGTTTGGTTTAGGCGGGTTTTGGAAAATGCCAACATCAGAATTCTTTTGACGTTCTAATTTTTTAAACTCTTTAAACTTATCCCGAATTTTTTTATTTCCTTTTTTAAACTTTTGTAGGGAAGCCCTACGACGGCATAGTAGTCGCCGCGTATGCTTTCTACAAAATTGTCGCCTTTATCTTGGGCGGCGTAAGAGCCTGCCTTGTCTAAATGCTTGCCGAATAGCTTTGCAAGCTCAGGCGCAGAAAGGGTGCGCATTTTAACTATCGCGATATCGTAAAATGCTTTTTGCTTTTTTGTCGCACAGTCTACCAAGGCAACGCCTGTATAAACTTTATGGCGGCTGCCGTTAAGTTCTTCTATAATTTTTTTAGATTCACGTTTATTTGCGGGTTTTCCAACTATCCGCCCGTTTAATACTACTATTGTATCAGCGGCTATTATCAGGGCTTTGCTAAAGCGCGGATTTTGCGCTACTTCTAAAGCTTTCTTTAAGGCAAGATTTTTTACAATGCTTGAGGGTTTTTTAAGAGTTGTGGTTTCATCCGTACCTGAAGGGCAAACTTCAAACTTTACCCCCCACTGCTTTAAAAGTTCTATACGCCTTGCAGAGCCCGACGCCAAAACTATTTTTTTCATTCTTTTATTTCCGCGGCGGCAAGCGGCTCATCAAGCCAAAGTAATGTTTCTTTGCTTGCCGCATCAGCAAAAAAACAAAGTATTTCAGGCACTTCATACGGGTGGTTAAGTTTTATTATTTTCTCAACTTCTTTATATTTTGAGCGCGCCGTTTTTATTAAAAGCATAACCTCTTTTGCGCGACAAAGTTTGCCTTTCCAATAATAAATAGCGTCTATGTTTTTTATGAAGTTTACGCTTACAGCAGTTCGGTTTTTTAAAAGCGCATTAGCCAAGGCACGGGCAGTTTTTTGGTTTGGAGTATTTACCGTAATTACGGCAAACTTATTTTTCACAAGGCAAACTTGGAAGGTGTTTTTTTGCTAATTCTATATATTCTGCGGAACTGCCTGAAACTCTTAAAATTTCGCTCTCGTTTAAATCTCTTACAACTTTTGCAGGCATACCTATGGCAAGTTTACCGCTTTCAATAACTTTACCCTCAGGCACCAGCGCGCCCGCGCCAACCACGCAATTATCACCTATAACGCAACCGTCTAAAAGCACAGCGCCCATTCCTATAAGGCAGTTATTGCCTATTGTGCACCCGTGCAAAATAGCATTATGCCCTACGGTAACATTTTCACCTACAATTACCGGACGGGCGTGCCCCGGGTGCAACACTACGCCATCTTGAATATTTGTATTTTTGCCGATAGTAATTTTATCTATGTCTGCCCTTATCGTAACATTAGGCCAAACGGAAACATTTTCGCCAAGCGTAATATCGCCAATTAAAACAGCGCTGGAGTGGATAAATTGCTTTGTCATAATAAATGCGCCAATACGGCTTTTTGCGCGTGAAGCCTGTTTTGTGCCTGCAAGAAAATATCTTTTTTATAACACTCCATTATTTCTGCGGTAATTTCAGCGCCGCGCACAGCCGGTAAACAGTGCAACACATTGCACTTAGGGGCGGCAAGAGCAGTTATTTTAGAGTTTATTTGGTAAGGCTTAAACAACGCTTGTCTTTTAGCTGCGTCTTTTTCATCACCCATTGAAACCCAAACATCTGTATACAAAACATCTGCGCTTTTTGCTTTTGAAATATCACTGGTTATAGCAATTTTGGCGCCGCTTTTGCGCGCGTATAAGGCGGCTTTATCTAAAAGTTTTTTATCAGGTGCGTAAGCCGCGGGAGTTATCAATGTAAAATTAAGCCCGAGTACAGCGCTTGCCGCAAGCAGGGAGTTTGCGACATTGTTAGAATCTCCCATAAAAACTATTTTAAACTTTTTTAAGCCCTCGGCTTTTTTTATCTTTTTTAACTCCATAATTGTCATTAAGTCTGCCAGAATTTGGCAGGGGTGCTCAGCGTCGGTTAAGCCGTTTATCACGGGTATTGTAGCGTGCGCAGCAAATTCTTCTACGTCTGAATGTTTAAAAGTTCTTATCATTAAACCGCTTAGATACTGACTTAAAGCAAGGGCTGTGTCGTGTATACTTTCACCACGCTTACGCTGAAGATTGTTAGCGTCTAGCACCATGGGAAATCCCCCAAGTTGCTTCATTGCTACCATAAAAGATACCATTGTGCGGGTTGAGGGCTTGTCGAATATAAGCCCTAAGGTTTTTCCTTCAAAAGCTTTGCTTTTGGTTTGCTTTTTAAGTTTAAACGCATCCCTAAGTATATTGCTGATTTCAACGGCAGATAAATCATAAATAGATAACAGGTGTTTTGGCGGCATTTTTTAATCTCTGTTAATAATTAGAGTAGGTTTTAGTTTGCTTTTTCAGCTTCTTCCTGACAGGCTTTGCAGTAGCGAACCCAGGGTATGGCGTCAAGCCTTGCTACGGGTATGGCTTTGCCGCAGCATTGGCACATTCCGTAAGTGCCGCGTTTTATGGCAGTAAGCGCTGTGTCTATGGCTTCAAGCGTATGGCGCTCGGCGGCGACAAGCTCAAAATACATTTCTTTCTGGCTGTTTTGACTTGCCGAATCTATTTCATCGCCGATGTCACCTGAAGTGTCTTCAATTTTTTCGGCGTTAATTTTGTTTAGTATTTCGGTTTTTTTACGTATTAAAATTTTTTCAAATTTTGCCATGTCTCTTTTGTTCATAATTGACTCCGCTTTTCTGTTTTGCAGGTATTTTAACCTATTTAGCTTTAATTTGCAAATACTTTTATTGTTTTTAGCGCGTCACTTTCCTGACCGCTTATACGTATACCCTTAGCCGACATTTCAGTTAAGTAGTCGCAAATTTCTTTTGTTATGCGCTCGCCCGGTATTAAAACGGGTATTCCCGGCGGATAAGGCGTAAGCGTTTGCGCGCTAACATGCCCCACCGCTTTTGCAAGCGGTATGCTTTTAGTGTTGGGCGAAAATACAACATTGCGGGGCATCATTACCATTTCAGTTGAAAGAGATGGTATTTGAAGTTTCCAGTTTTTTTGTTTGCCTTTATACTTTTTGCTTATTTCTTTTAAAGCGGCTACCAACGCTTTAACGTCTGACATGTCCGAGCCTATACCCATTATGGCTATAAGGTTAAAAAGGTCTGCATAGTCTAGTTGTATATTATATTCTTTTGCAAGTATAGCTTCTATTTCGTAACCCGATAGCCCTGTTTTTGTTACGTTTACGGTAAGTTTTGTAAGGTCTAAGTCGAAGCCCAGCTTATTTACCTGCGCGCGCGTTAAGCATTTCATCGAGGGAATTTCTTTGTTTATAGTTTCGCGCGCCCACTGTGCCGCCTCTATAACTTTATTAAACATTTCTTTTCCGCTTGTTACGGCTTGGTGGCGGGCAAGGTCTAAACTAGCCAGAGTTAAGTAGTTCGGGCTTGTAGTTTGCGTCATAGACACTACTTTTTTTACCCTGTTAATATCTACAAGTTTTGAGTTAACGTGAAGCACCGAACCTTGTGAGAGCGCCGAAAGTATTTTATGGGTAGACTGCACGCACATATCAGCGCCCGCCTCTATAGCGCTTTCGGGAAATTCGGGGTGAAACTTTAAATGCGGGCCGTGGGCTTCGTCTACCAAAAGTATTTTGCCTTTTTTGCGGCAAAGGGCGGCAATTTTTTTTAATTGCGTAGTAACGCCGTTATAAGTGGGGCTTGTAATAAAAACTGCTTTGGCTTCGGGGTAATTGTTTAAGGCCTCTGCAACTTGATTATAAGTGGAATTAAAAATAATGTCTAAGTTTTGGTCTATTTCGGGTTGTATCCATATTGGCCAAAGCCCCGCGAGTATAATACCCGCAAGTATAGACTTATGCGAACTTCTTGAAACTATTACGGAATCCCCGGGGTTACAAGCCGACAAAAACATTGCGATATTTCCGCCGGAAGTGCCGTTAACTAAAAAAAGCGAATGTTCAACGCCGTAAGCCTCTGCCATAAGCTCTTGAGCTTTTTTTATCGGGCCGCGCGGATCGTGCAGAGAATCTACCTCGTCAAAAACCGTAACGTCAAAGCCGTAAACATTTTCGCCCGTGTAGTTTTTGAGTTTAGCGTCTATACCGCGGCCGTTTTTATGCCCCGGCGTGTGGAAAGAAACCACATCACGCTTAGCGTGGGCAAGCAAAGTGTCAAATAAAGGCGTCTTAGATTGTTTTTTCATAAGTAACCTACCTTCTTATGTATCCTACAGGCATTAGGTATAAAGGTTCTTCTTCTTGGGGAAGCGCAAGCACGGCGCTTACCCTTGCGTCTGTAAAAGCGCCTATAGCGCATGTGCCAAGTCCAAGGGCTTCCGCCTGCAAGTAAACGTTTTGGCTGGCATGGCCTATTTCCATGTACATATACCTGCGGCTGCGGGCGCCGTATCTTCTGGTAAGCCTTTCAATTATACCTGTAAAAACTACTGTTATGGGTGCCTCTTGCACCATGCGTTGGTTTAAAGACGCGGCAGCTAATTCCCTGCGTACATCTGCGTTTAAAGTTCTTACTATTTTGTGCTCTTGCGGAATATATCTGTATACGCCGGGCTCTACGCCCTCAACATTTCCTATTACCACATAAATTTCAAGCGGGAAAGACGCACCCGCCGACGGAGTTGTACGCAAGCCCCCTCTTAAACCCGCTTGGGGCAAAGGCATGGTAATGCCATAGGCAGACCATAAAATTTGTGAAAGTTGCGCTTTTGAAAGCGCCTTGTTTTGAAAATTTCTGTGAGAGCGGCGGTTGTTTAATGCCGCTTCCACGCTTAGAGTACCTTGGGTTTGGGGGGGCGGTAAAACATAAGTGCGCTGCTCGCCGTCTGCCTGAGATACCGTTCTGCGTCTTATAATATTTGCGTGGGCTTCTGCGCTAAAAGCAGAAAGCAACATTGCCGCCGCTAATCCCAAAAAGCAAATCTTTTTTGATAAAAAATTCATATGCCCTCCCTTGAAAAGATAATTGTACCTAAATTACATACAAAAAACAAAACTACTTAAAAATTCCGCCGGCTTGCCTCGCCCATAAAAGCAAATCCATATGCGCCATAGGCACTTTAACCTTATTACAAAAGTTTTGCATTTTGGCTTCAATATCTAAATATATCGCCTTTGTAAGGCTTTTTGGCATTTCTTTTATTACGCCAAGTACAATTAAATTTTTTAAAATATGCCTGTCTAAAATGGCAAGCTCTAAACCTAAGCCGGTATTGCGCAAGAAATGCCCTGCTTCTTTATAGCCTATGCCTTTAATGTTTTTTACTATCCATTCCCTTGTTTCTTGCGGATTTTTAAAACTTTTAAGTTTATTTTTTATTTTAATTTTGCCGTTTTCAGTAAACAGTTTGCGCGCCTCAACTAAATATTTGGCTTTGTTATTTCTAAAGCGCACAAAATTTATAATTCCAGCTATTTCAGCGGCTTTGCCGTTTAACAGCAAACCTTTATCCGTTACAAGATTTACCGCTTTCCAGCACGACACCGCCTTAGATTGCGGCGTAAAAAGGCAAAAGCTTAATTCCGCAAAAATTTCCTCATCACACGCTGTTTTCCAAATGTTTTCAAAATGTTTTACTCTTTTTTCGATATCTGTTTTTGTAACATTCCATAGATTGCGCAAATCTTGCATGTTTTGCAACGGCAAGGTTTTGGCTTTTGGAAGCTCAATATAATCTATCTTTATAGTTTTCATAATTGTTTTTTATACTTTTTTGACAAATATTTTAATGCCGCCTCTTTAGATGTAATTTCGCCAACAAGTTGTTTATCGTCAATATCCTTTATCATTGCGCCTATAAGGGGAGAAGGTTTTATCTTAAAATGTTTTATTAAAATGTTTCCGTCTAAAAGTTTTACTTTAGCAGGGGCATTTTTATATTTAAAGTATTCATCTATCATAAAATTCACAGACACTAGTTGATTTTTTAAAGTTTTTGGCGAAAATATTTTCAAGCCCTTATAAGAAAGCCAGTCTGCAACTGCAAGTACAAGCACATCTAAAGTTTCATTACCCAGATCTTTAAAAAAACGTAAAGCAGCTTTATGGGTAACAGTATTATTTTTTGTAAGCGTTGACGGGCGCATATGGGCCGCTACTAATTTTTGCGCGACTTCTGTTTCCTCTTTACTTAATTTTAAACGCTTTGAAATGGCTTTAATAATTACCGCGCCTTTTTCTTCATGCCCCAAAAAACGCATTTTATCGCCCACTTTAGCCGCGCAAGCGGGCTTTGCCGCGTCATGAAAGAGTGCTGCAAATTTAAGCAAATTGCGTCTGTCTACATTCGACGAAAACTTTTGGGTAAAATGTTCTTTTATTTCTTTTTCATATTTCGGAAAATATTTTTTTGCGTTTTGAAAAACACTATCAAGCCCGTATAAAACTTCTGTTGTATGGTGAAATAATCCATTTTTGTGGTAGTAATATTTTTTTGCAGATTTTTTCATTACGGTTATCTCGGGAAACATTGCTTCTAAAATACCGGTGTTATCCATAAGCTCTATATACTTTAAAGCGTCGGGCGAACTTAAAACGGCAAAAAATTCGTTTTTTATGCGCTCCGGAGCGGCAGCATTTATAAGCTTTGCATTTTTTTTAATTTGTGTAAGTGTTTGCTTATCTATACTATAACCTAACTGTACGCAAAATCTAAATGCCCTAAGCATACGCAAAGAGTCAGAGGTAAAACTTTTTGTACTTACTGTTTTAATTTTTTTACTTTTGATATCTCCAAGTCCGCCGCAATAATCTATAATATCTTTTTCTGATTTGATGGATTTAGCTTTGTTCATTGCTTCCGCAGCCGCGTCTAACGCTCCCTGCATTTCGCTTTCCAAATCCAGTTCTATAAATTCCGGAAACAACTTTTTAATTTCATCGTACAGTTTTTTAGCTTCATGGTATCTACCATCTGCGGCGGCAAGCCGCATTGTTACCGGCTTTGAACCAATCCGTTCTTTGAGCTCAGACATTCGCTGTTTAAGATGG
>WQVR01000037.1 GCA_009785775.1 Candidatus Proendomicrobium guianensium | reverse complement strand
TTGTTGCTCGTTTCTGAATATGCCGGTATATTCAACTTTTTTTTCTTTTACAATAAACTCACTATAACCTTTTCTTCTGCGTGCGCGTTCGGCTGTTCTTAAAGCAGTATCTACCGCCGCCCTCTCGCTAGAACCTTGAGAAATTATGGTAAATTCGCCCCCGCCTCTGTTCATAATTTGGCCTGTGCTTGCGCAGCCAAACATAAAAAGAATAGGTAATAACAAAAATATCTTTCTCATTTTTTCTCCGTTGCTTCTTAAATCCTGTAAAAATTATACAAAAATTTTAAACTAAATAGATAGTAGCATTGAAAAAGCAATAAAAATATAAGATAATACTATTTAAGTGTTAACTAACCTATATAATAACGAGGGCGGCATATTTATATGAATAATATTTTTGACACTCCGGGTATTGACCCTGCATGGTGCCCCGGGTGCGGTAACTTTGCGATTTTAAACATTGTTAAGCTTGCCCTTACAGAGTTAAAAATTGACCCAAAAAATATTGCTATTGCTTCAGGTATCGGGCAAGCCGCAAAACTTCCCCAATATTTAAAAACAAATTTCTTTAACGGGCTGCACGGCAGGGCTTTGCCAGTTGCCACAGGCATAAAAGTCGCCAACCCCAACCTTACCGTTATAGCCGTAGGCGGCGACGGCGATATGTACGGCGAAGGCGGTAATCACTTAATGCACACAATAAGGCGCAACCCGAATATCACAAACTTTGTCCATAATAATATGGTTTACGGGCTTACCAAAGGCCAAGCCTCGCCCACAAGTCAGGAGGGTTTTAAAACGCCCCTGCAGCCCGAGGGCGTTTTTGAAGAACCGCTAAACCCCATAGCTTTGGCAATTTCATTAGACGCTTCGTTTGCGGCAAGAATTTTTTGCGGCGATATTGAGCACTCCAAAAGTATTATAAAAGAAGCAATTATGCATAAAGGTTATGCGCTGGTAGATATTTTGCAACCCTGCGTTTCATTTAACAAAACAAACACTTATAAGTGGTTTGAAGAAAATACCTATTACATAGACCCTTCACATAATCCTTTAGACAAAAATGCGGCTTTTGCACTTGCGTCGCAGTCTGGCAAAATGGGGCTGGGCATTTATTACAAAAATCCCGCGCGCCCTGTTTTTGAAGAAAAACTTTCGGCTTATGCGGCTGATAAAACTCCCTTGTTTTTTAGAGGTTCAGACAGAACAGCCGCCTTAAACGCGCTAATGAACAAGTATATCTGATTATGCCTAAAGCGAAATGAAACTTTTTTTATCACATTTAAACGGCGCGGCAAAAGCCCATTTTTTGGCAAACCGCCTAAACTCTGCCGGCAGTAGCGGCAGGGTTTTGTTTGTATGCCTTAAAGACGAACAAGAAACAGATGATTTTGGGCTAGACATATCTACATTTGCCGACGGCAAATTTGAAATAACTTCCTATCCTAAAGATTCATCCAAACTTCGCATTGCGGCGGCTTCTGTGCTTTCAACAAGTGAGGGGAAAATAGTTGTAATAACTACGCCGGAAGGCTTACTTGCCAAAACGCTTTCAAAAGACAGTTTAGAAAATTTCCAATTAAAACTAATAGACGGCAAAACCTATAATTACTCTGAACTTCCCTTAAAACTTTCAACCCTTGGGTATACAAGGGAAAAGTTTACCGAAGATAAAAACCAGTTTTCCGTTCGCGGTGAAGTTTTAGACATATGGCCGTCAGGATATGATATGCCCGTGCGGATTAATTTTGATTTTAACGCCATAAGTTCTATAAAAACTTTTGAAAGTGCATCACAGTTAAGCACAAAAAATTATTTAGATGAAGTAACGGTACTTAGCCTTGGCGGAAATTCTGCACACGAAACCGCCCTTATTACAGATTACGCCTCTGGCGGCAAAATTTATTTTGACGCAATGCCCCAAAACTTAACAGAACTTGAAAGCAAATTTAAAAACTTCGATTTTTTAATTAACGACCCCTTAAACTCTAAAGCCCAAAGCGCCGGTTACAAAGCCTTGTCAGGAACTCAGCTTCTTGCGGGTGGTAATATGGGCGGCAGTGCAGGTAATTTAAAACATTTTGCCGATAGTATTAAAAATTTTATAAGCCAAAATGCTGTAGTAGAAATTTTTTGCGCGACTGAGGGTGAGCGTGAAAGAATTTCAGACGTTTTTTTTGATGAAAACATAAACTCTGAAAATATTATTTTCAAAATAGCAAAACTTTCAGAAAGTTTTTACTTAGAAAGCGAGCGTCGCCTTTTTGTTTCTTCCACACAAGCATTATACAAGCGCAAGCCCGTAAGTTTTCCAAAAATTTCTGGCGGCAGGCGGCTTGAGGGTATTTGGGAAATAAACTCGGGTGATTATGTTGTGCACGAGCGTTACGGCATAGGCAAATATACAGGGCTTAAAAAAATTGCGCGTGCGGCTAGCATAAGCGAGTATTTATGCGTGGAATATAAAGGCGGCGACAAACTGTATATTCCCCCGCAAGAGCTCAAAAGCGTAAAAAAATATATCGGCGTTGAGGGCGTGCGCCCGAAACTTTATTCTATGGACGGCTCTGCTTGGGAACGTCTGAAGTCTAATGCGCGTGAAGCCGCGGCAGAATTTGCCAAGGAACTACTAGCGCTCTACGCGCGCCGCCAAAACATTACGCGCCCGCCTATAATGGCAGAAACTATTTGGGAGAAAGAACTTAAAGATTCTTTCCCTTTTGAAGAAACCCCCGACCAGCTTAAAGCTATAGCGGATGTCTCCGAAGACTTTAAAAAACCATATCCCGCAGAACGCTTAATTTGCGGCGACGTAGGTTTTGGTAAAACAGAAGTTGCCGTGCGTGCGGCGTTTAAAATTGTTGAAGCAGGCTTTCAGGTTGCCGTGCTTGTGCCTACAACGGTGCTTGCGCAGCAGCATTACAATACGTTTACGGCGCGTCTTGCGATGTTTCCTACAAATATAAGTATGCTTAGCCGCTTTCAAACTAAAGCGCGCCAAGGGGAAATTGTAGAAAATATTAAAAAAGGCGCTTGCGATATCGTTATAGCAACTCACAGAATATTGCAAAAAGATATAAAGTTTAAAAACCTAGGGCTTTTAATAATAGACGAAGAACACCGCTTTGGCGTAGCGCAAAAAGAAAAAATAAAAAAACTAAAAACCAATGTAGATATTTTAATGCTTTCAGCTACCCCTATACCTCGCACGCTTAGCCAGTCTTTAAACGGCATACGCGATTTGTCCGTTATAGAAACGCCGCCCTTGGGCAGGCTGCCGATAGAAACTTCAGTAGCCCCTTATAACATTACTTTAGTAAAAAAAATTATTGAAGCCGAACTTTCCCGCGGCGGGCAGGTTTTTTACGTTTATAACGAGGTAGCCACAATACTTAATAAAGCGCAGGAAATTCAAAACCTTGGCACCAGCGCGCGCGTGGGAGTAATACACGGGCAAATGAAACCTGCTGATATTGAAAGCATTATGTGGAAGTTTTTAAACTTGGAATACGATGTTTTAATAGCTACTACAATTATAGAGTCCGGTATAGATATACCCTCTGTAAACGCAATGATAATTGAAGAGGCGGAAAACTTCGGACTGTCGCAAATTTATCAGCTTCGCGGGCGCGTCGGGCGCGACAGGCAAAAAGCATTTTGTTATTTGTTTTATAATTCTAAAAATCTTACAGATGAAGCTTCAAAAAGGCTTGAAGCTATTGCAGAATTCGGCGAACTTGGCTCGGGCTTTAGGCTTGCCCTGAAAGACTTAGAAATCCGCGGCGCGGGGGGACTCTTAAGTTCCAGCCAGCACGGTTTTGTTCGTGATGTGGGCTATGATATGTTTGCAAAACTATTAGATGAAGAAAGCGCAAAAATCAGAGGTGCTAAGGGTGCTTCAAAGGAAGTTATTACGGAAATAAACCTTGAATGCGCCGCCTTTATTAACGAGAATTATATAGAAGAAGACGATATCCGCATTTTGTTTTACCGCCGCCTAACCGAAAGCCAAACCGAAAAAGAATTAAGCGAAATTAAAGCAGAGCTGCGTGACCGTTTCGGCGCGCCCACGCCTGAAATAGAAATGCTTTTTGAAATAGCCGGCCTGCGGCTCCAAGCAAATAAAAAGGGTATAACTTTAATATCGGAAGATGATAACTATATATATGTTCATTTTGAAGATACGTGCGAATTTAAAAATTTTGATATAATGAGTTTTATTAAAGATTATCCAAACGCAGAATTTTTAAGCGCCAAGTTTGCGTTTAAACTAAAAAAAACGCTCGCACACAGTAAAATAACGCAGACTATGCTTTATCTTAAAACATTTCTTGACGATATGCCAAAGTACGGAATAAAAACAATCTAAGGAGGCATAACAAAATGCCGATGTCAAACAAAGAAAGAACCATATGGAAACTTGTTGTAATAGGCGGGCTGATACTTTTAATGCTGATACCTTTATGGTTTGTCTCCGGCGTTATACGAGACAGAGTTCGCTACAGAGATAATGCCACGCGCACCGTTACAGATTCTTGGGGTGGCAGGTTATTAGTCGCTGCACCCGTTTTAAATATTCCTTATACCGTAAGAACTGCATGCGCAGTAACAAATACCATGACAGTTGCAAGGCATTATGTTAAAATTGCGCCGCGGGAACTTAACGCAGATGTAAACATAAACTCCCAAACACGCCGCATAGGCATTTTTGAAGTGCCCGTGTTTACGGCAGACTTTAACTTAAGCGGCAACTTCGGGAAACTTGAAAATATAGACATTTCCACGCTGCATCTTAACGAGGCTTTTATTACACTAGAGACAAACAATTTAAGCGGTATATCGCCAAACCCCGTTTTAAAATGGAACGGCGCAGCGCGGGAGTTTGAACCTTCGACAGCAGGCAGAGCTTTACAAGCCGACATAACCAGACTTGAAACTCGGCAAAGAGCCGGCCGTGTCGCTGAGCGCAGTCAGGCTTGGCAGCGCCCTATGCCGCTTAGAATGTTAAGCTCCAGAGTAAATTTTACAAATGATGATGTAAACTATTTTGAAATGCAATTTAGCTTAAGGGGAAGTGATTCTGTAAGCTTTGTGCCTGTCGCTAAAAATAACCATTTCAACGTAACTTCAAACTGGGCAATCCCTAATTTTTCAGGCAATTTTTTGCCTGATAGCAGAGAAGTTACTGATAGCGGCTGGAACGCGCAGTGGCATATAAGCTATTTAGCTTCAGGCATACCCGCAATTCATCTTGAAGCGGCAGATTTTTCTCCGGCAATTTTTACTACAACGTTGCTTTTACTAATTGACAATCACCGTGCGGCAGAACGCGCAACCAAGTACGGAATTCTGTTTATAATACTTACATTTTTGGCGTGCTTTATTGTTGAAATTACAAGCAAAAAGCCCGTGCACCCGTTTCAGTACCTTTTAGTGGGCGCGGCATTAACAATTTTTTATATTTTGTTATTATCGATTTCAGAGTTTATGTCTTTTGCGCTTGCCTATACAATATCGGCGGTAGCGACAACGGGCTTAATTACGGCTTATGCTAAATTTGCCATTGCAAAAACAATGCCCTTAAAATATGTAGCTGCCATTTTTATAGGTCTTTCAACGCTTTATACTTATCTATATATACTTTTACAACTAGAAGATATGGCATTGCTTTTCGGCTCTATCAGCATTTTTGTGGGGCTTGCCATAGCAATGTATGTTACAAGAAATATAAATTGGTACGAGTAACGCTAGCTTGAAAAATCCGAATAGGTAACGAGGGAACGCCCCTAAGTTTTAGAAGCTTTTCGCGGTTTTGAGGTTTGTTGCCGTTTTGCGGCTTTTTCTGCGGCTTTTATTTCGTTCCAGCGGGAAATAATTTCTTTAACGTTTTGTGTTTTGTTTTTTGTAAAAACATGCGGGTGGCGGCGGATTAATTTTTTGTTAAGCGTGTCTATAACGTCAGCTATATCAAATTGTTTGTTTTCTTTTGCAATTTGCGCGTGAAAAACTATTTGCAGTAAAACGTCGCCAAGTTCTTCACAAAGGTTGTCAGGGTCGCCGCTTTTTACAGCAGCCCTGACTTCTTTTGTTTCAGAACTTAAATACTTAAGCAAACTTGCATGCGTTTGTTTTTTATCCCAAGCGCAGCCGTCAGTTCCACGCAAGCGCGCCATAATGTCTATTAGCTTATTAAAATTTTTGGCGACTTTAGAATTTATAGATTTCATTTTTTATCCTTTAAAATTTTGTATAATACGCCAAAGATTATACATTTTTATTATGGTTAAAAGTTATGGATTTTCAAAATTATTTCGGTACAACGCCGGATGTTTTTAACAAAAACTGCATAATTTGCCCTACCGCTGGCGACGGCGAACTTTTTAAAACCTTCGGAAAATCATCTGAAAGTAAGGGCTTTTTTGCCAGAGTAATTAACTACCCCAATGCCACCGTTATATGCACAAAAAATAACTTGCTTATAGGCGATTGCGTTTTGTTGCTTAAAGACACGGTTTGTGAAAATATTTTCTTATTCGGCAGTTGCGGCGGCACGGGAAATATGCAAATTGGCGATACTGTGCTTGTAAAAAAAACTTTTAACTACGAAAGTTTTTCGGAAATGCTTGAAATGAAGCGCACACCCGACTCTTACTACCCGTCGCATGTGCTTGTAAACAGTTTTATTTCATCTTTAAGTATGTTTGACGCGGATTTGATAAAACAGGTTTACGGTATGGCTACAAGTTCGCTCTATCTTGAAAAAAACTATATAGACTGGTTTGAAAAAAACAGGGTCATGGCTGTAGATATGGAATCTTCAGCGGTATTTGCGGCTGCAAATTATATTAACCGTAAAGCAATTTGCCTTATGTATGTTTCAGACCATGTTTCCCGCCTTGCCCCTACTGAAGTTCCCAGTGAAGAACAAAAAAAGCAAATTATCGTTTCAAGAAAAAAACTTGCAGGCATGATAAGCGCTTTCATAACGGCACAGCCCAACCTTTTTAAACAACCTGAAGATGTCCAATAAGATAAACGAGTTTGTAAAACAAAAATTTCCGCGCTTGGGCACAAACAAAGCGCGCGAAATTATGCGTCTGCTTTTTGAATTATCTAAAGTCGGCATTTTGCCTGACGCCGCGCTTAGCGGGGTAGAACCTTCAAACTATGCCGATATAAAAAATCACTTGCTAAAACTCCGCTATCCGCAAAACTTTAACTCAAGTCCCCATAAAAATTTTTATCTTCCCAAATTTAATATAGATCCGTCGCTAGAAGTAAAACCAAAACAGATTAACTTTGGCAAATTTTTACCTGAAAATATTTATTATGATACGTCAAGCGGTAGTTCTTATTTGCTTAGCAAAGCAAAAAAGCTTTATCCGCAGGCAAATTTTAAAGAGATAGAAAATTTAAAAACTTTTCAAAAAAACAATAAATTTACTACAGCCTCCTATAATGACAGGCGCAAAAACTTATTTATAGTAGAGGAAAAATTTGATTTTTTTAAACCCTGCCCCTGCACAAAAGGCGTAAAGTGTTGCGGCTACTCTATAATAAATACAGGTTTTGGGTGTCTGTACGATTGTTCATATTGTTTTTTGCAGGG
>WQVR01000036.1 GCA_009785775.1 Candidatus Proendomicrobium guianensium | reverse complement strand
TCATTTGCGCTTTTTTACGATTGGGCTTTTGAAATTTTAAAATTTATAGAACTTTTAGATATTGAAAACATTTCTGCCGCAAAACTCCAAAACGTTAAAGCCGCGGCGTCAATAGGCTACAATGTTCCTGAAAATATTAACCGCTTGCTTGAAAATATCGCTTTAATAAGAAACGCTTTTCATAAGCACATGGAAAGTTCTTTGCAAATTACAAAAGGTTATGCGCATATAAAAGCTTCCCGCGCCGATATGTCGGATTTATTTGAAAACTATAAAAATATTGTGCTTGTTGCCCCTGTTTATTTAAGCGCCACGCAAATGGCGGTTTTAAAAAAACTTTATGATAGCGGCAAGTTAACCATAATAGTGCAAGGTAACCCGAAAGAGTGGCGCTTTTTAGATAATATTTATAAAAGCCTTGGCGTTAATACTGCTGATATTAAAAACCCGCCTGAAGCTAACTTGGCGCAAAACGTTAATATTTATGCGGCAAGTGACGGGCAAACCCAAAGCGCGCTTATGGCGGATATTTTAAAAAACTTTAGCCCGCAAGATTTAAACAATACCCTTGTTGTTGCCGCAGACGAAACAATGCTTAGCCAAATAGTTAGCGAAGTGCCTGCCGTAACCGAAAATTTTAACGTGTCGGCAGGGTATGAAGCTTCTAAAACTGCGGTGTTTGCACTATTGTTTGATATTATAGGCGCCCTTCAAAACAAAACCGAAAACGGCTATTATGCTAAAGATGTAATAAAAGTTTTTACAAACCCTTTAATAAAAAATTTAAGGTTTTTAGGTAATGCCGAAACCACGCGCGCTTTAAGCCACAAGCTTGAGGAAGCCCTAGACTCGCGCGCGGCAAGCGAAGATGTTTCAGGCGCTATTGGCGGCAGGGTTTTTGTTAATATTGAAGATATTTTAAACGAAACTTCTTTATTTGTAAGCGCCTCCCGTGCCGTTAGCGCGGCGTGGGAATATGTTGACCCCATGAAATTAAAAGAAGTAATGATAGAACTTTTTAGCTTTCTTTTAAGCGACTGGCAAAATGTAACAACGCTTAAAAGTTTGTCTGAAAAGCTGTACGCGTTTTTAAATAAAATTTCGTCTAACAGTATAATTAACACTTATCCCTTAAATGCGCTGGCGGCAGAAAAGTTAATGGATTTATCAAATGCGCTGCGCATTGGAAAAGTTGCTTTGGCGCAAATGCCTGAAAGCGACATACTAAATATTTTTAAGCGTTTGCTTAAAGCCCAAAAAATAAACTTGCCCGGAACGCCCCTAAAAGGCCTGCAGATTTTAGGTTTTTTAGAGGCGCGCGGTTTAAGCTTTGAAAATGTTATTATCTGCGCTATGACCGACGCAAATATGCCTAATCTTTCCCGCACTTCTCCGTTAGTGCCTAAAGAAGTCATGGCAATGCTTGGCATAGAAAGTAAAAGTAAAGATTTTCAAATACAAGACTATCATTTTAGCCGTTTGGGCGCGTGCGCTAAAAATTTACACCTTATATATCCCGAAAATTTTGAAGATGAACGCAGCCGTTTTATAGAGCGCCTTTTGTGGCAACGCCAAAGGGCTATGCCCGAAGCGGGCGGGATAAGTGTAAAAAGCGCGGTGTTCGGCGCAGGTGCAGACGGCGGCGCCCAAAAGCGGCAATACGCCAAAACTAAAGAAATAAAAGAATATTTAAAAAATTCGGTTTATTCGGCAAGCAAAATAGAAACTTATTTAAGGTGCGAGTTAGAATTTTATTTTAAATATGTTTTAGGGCTTGGCGAGGGCGTTAAAATTGCCGCACAAACCGAAAGCGTTGATATCGGCAACTTTATTCATGATTTTTTTGAAATTGCTTTTCCCGCAGGCACAACAAAAGCAGATATCTTAACCGAAAAATTTCATAAAAAATATTTTACATTGTTAGACGCCGAGTTTGAAAAAAAGTTTAACTATAAAAGCCGCCGATATTTATATGACAAAAGAAATCATAAACTACCGCCTAAAACGTTTTTTAGAAGCTGAACGCCAAAGAGATTTTCAAAGCGTAGAATTTACAGAAGGTAACTTTACAGCCGCCTTTAAAACGCAACGCGCCCAATATAAACTTCAAGGCATAACCGACAGGCTTGATAAAACTGCCCAAGGCTATGTTTTAATAGACTACAAAACGGGTAATGTTAAAAGCCCTGTGCTTAGCGAAAAGTTTAATTTTGAATTTAACCGCACAGGCATTAAAAAAAATATAAAATCGTTTCAGCTTATAATTTATAAATATGTTCTTGAAAATTCTACAAAGTATAATTTGTCAAACGCATTTTTTTACAAGGTGCAAGATTCTAAAACAATACCTTTGTTTAAAAATACGGATAAATCAGAGCAAGATTTGCGCTATAATAAATGCTTAGAAGCATTAAGGTGTATACTAGACGAAATAAATTCGGACAAGCCTTTTGAGCATTTCGCCAAAGATAAGCCTAAATGCGAAGATTGTAAATATTTTTATATATGCAGGTAGCGGCTAAGCCGCTATGAAAGAAGGGAAAACTATGACAGATAAAAATAAATATATTTCCGCCGCTAAAGAACTTTTAAAAACCACGCGTCAGGACAAGCTTGTTTTTGAGGTGGTTTCAAACAGCATGTCGCCCTTAATAAAAAAGGGCGACCGTGTGGCGATAGAAAAATATACAAAAGATACTACCGTGCGTACGGGTGATATAGTTGCTTTTAAAAGCATTAATTCCCAAACGCCTACAATTCACAGGGTAATAAAAATTGCTAAATACGGCGATATTATAAGTTATGTTACCAAGGGAGACGCAAACCCCAAACAAGACGAAGGCTTGCTGTTTGCTGAAAATATTATAGGGAGCCTCGAGCGCATAATTAAACCCAAGGGAACAATAGAATTAAACTCACCCCGCGGTAAAGTTTTAAACAAATTAAGTTATTGGTCTAAAATAAGGCATTTCAATTTGAAAACGGCTTTGTTTGGCACGCCGTTAATTGAAAATGAAAGCTTTACCCTTTCCGCGCAGTGTTTAAACACGCCTTTTGAAATTTGGGAAAGGTCTGTTGATATTAATATGTCCATAATAAATACTTTAAACTTTAGAACAGCCTTAGACATTTCCGGCAGATACAGCCAAGAGGCTTTGTTACTCGGGCGCTTAAAGAGCATTAAGATAGAAACGGACTGTTCGCTTAATGCTAAGTTTGGATTAGTTTTGTGCACGCGGATAGTCAATGCGCTAAAAGGTAATGCTCGCCAAAAACTGTATAAGCAGCTCGCCGAAAGTTGCGCTTTGGGCGGGCATGTTTTAATTTCGTGGGACAATTACGGCAAAAGGCACAGCTTGTCTAAATGCAATATTATTTCGCTAAACAGCGTTTATGTAAAAGAGGTATTAAATCTTAAAACACTAATAAAACATTTAAAACCCCTGGGTTTTAAAGCAAAAAAAATAATTGTCGAAAATTATATAATAAGCGTATTGCTTGTTAAATGGTAAAGGTATCGGCTAAAATTTATGTATAATATAACCCTTATGAAAAAAATATATCTAAGCTTAATTTTTATTTTAACTTGTGCCGGCATTGGCTATGGCGAAATAATGCTGACATGGCAAGATGTAATGGATTATGCCCGCCAGCACTCCCCCGAAGTGCGCCGCGCCGCGCTTGAACTTCAAAACGCCCAAAACGCTTACAGACGGGCATACTCTAACCTTATGCCGAATGTAGACGCCCGCGCGCGTTTGGGTATGGGCGAGGGTGAACAGCATGGTTTTTCCCGTAATTTTTCTTACGGGCTTTACGGTAACTGGGAAATTTTTTCGGGTTTTGGCAATTGGGCAAGCGTACTTAGCGCGCGCCGCAACTTAGATGCCGCCCGCGCCGCCTATGAGCGCGCTTTAAGCGATATTTCTTTTGCCATAGGCACGGCTTTTGTAAACCTTGTATGGGCGCATGAAAACGTGGCATTAAGGGAAGCCATACTTATCCGCCGCCGTGAAAATTACGACATGGTATATTTAAGGTTTACCACAGGCACGGTAGATAAAGGCTCTCTTATGAGGGTTGCCGCCGATACATATCAATCATTATTTGAACTTAACCGCGCACGCAGAAATCTCCAAACCGCAAGCGCCGGATTGTTTAGGGCAATGGGTAAAAAACCTCAAGATAGTATTATAATAACCAACGCATTGCTTGGCGTTGTAGGCGGGCAAATAGAGCGCCCCGAAATTGCGGGCTTTGTGCAAAGCATACCCGAATACAAAATAGCAATGTATACCTTGGAAAGTTCAAGGCATCAGCTTAGAAGGGCTAATAGCGCTTGGTATCCCAGAATTAGCCTTGGCGGCGATATACGCCGTTTTGATAACAGCAATTGGCCTTTTAGCCGTGATTATTCAGAATCTCAGGGCTGGGGTGCGGGTATTAGCGCAAGCTTTCCGCTTTTTACCGGCGGCTCACGTCTTTTTGAAACTCGCACCGCAAGAAATAACTTAAGAATTTCAGAAGCCGCGTTTGAAAACACAAACCATTCGCTTATTTCAAGCGCAATAGAAATTTATAACTTGCTTCAGGACGCTTATGAAAACGTTGCCGTGCGCGAGCGCTACCTTGCGGCTTCACGTTTGCAAGCTGAAATTTCTGCAAAAAAATATCTTAACGGGCTTACCAGTTATCAAGACTGGTACGTTATTGAAAACGACTATATAAACTCCCAAACAGCGCTTCTGGTGGCGCGTCGCGATATGATTATGGCAAAAGCCCGTTGGAACAATTTTGCGGGGCTAGACTTTATAGAACTTGAGGAAACAATATGACAAAGAAAAAAATTATACTAATTTGTGTGGTTGCTATTGTTTTGGGTTTATCTGCTTGGGCAATTGTACATTTCAGGCGCGCCGGCAGACCGCAAATAGCTAATACAATACAGCCTTTTTATACTGATATTTCCAGAAGTTTCCGCGCTACGGGGCAAGTCAGCCCCAGAAACCGCCTAGAAATAAGACCGCCCTTTGCGGGCCGCGTAGAAGAAATTTTAGTGCAAGAAGGAGAATATGTGCGCCGAGGGCAGATAATAATCTGGATGAGCTCTAATGAACGCGCCGCAATGATAGACGCCGCCATGGCGCGCGGACCTGAAGAGCACAGACGCTGGCTTGGCATTTACAGGCCTACGCCTATTATGGCGCCTATGGATGGTTTTATAATTTTACGAAATAACGAACCCGGGCAAACAGTTACTTCTGCCGACGCTATTGTTGTAATGGCAGATGACTTAATAATAGAAGCAGACATAGACGAAACAGATTTGCGCCATATTTACATAGGCAAACGCGTTGAAATGACTTTAGACGCATACCCCGACAAATGGTTTTGGGGCACGGTTGAGCATATTGCTTTTGAGTCGCGCTTAATAAGCAATGTTACGGTTTACAGGGTAAGAATTAAGCCGGACTCCCGCCCCGACATTTTCCGCGCGGGAATGACCGCTACAATTATAGTAATGCTTGAAACACGCCAAAATATTTTGGCATTGCCGTCTAGCTTTATAACGCAAGGGCGCGGCGGCAGAGGAACGGTTAACTTAAAAACCGCGCGCGGCACGCAAGAACGCGAAATACGCACGGGGATTTCCGACGGGCGCAATGTTGAAGTGCTTTCAGGCGTAAGCCCAAGCGACAGCGTTGTAACGTTTGAAAGGCAAAGTGCGCGTCGCGGCAGAAGCGCCTTAACGGGAAGATAACTTTTGAAAGTAATAGAACTTAAAAATATTACAAAAACTTACCATTTGGAACGGCTTGATGTGCCCGTATTGTTCGGCATAGACCTAACCATTACCCGCGGCGAGTTTGTGGTAATTATGGGGCACTCAGGTTCGGGTAAATCTACCCTGCTTAATATTTTGGGGCTTTTAGATAAACCCTCCGGCGGAAGTTTCAAAATTGCCGGCATTGAAGTTTCAAAGTTTACAGATTCCGAACTTGCAGGGCTTAGAAACCATTTTTTAGGTTTTGTTTTTCAACAATTTAACTTGCTTTCAAAATTTTCGGCTTTGGAAAACGTAACGCTCCCTAGCGTCTACGGCGCAAAAAAAGATGACTCTGCCCCGCAGCGCGCAAGCGAACTTTTAGATAAAGTAGGACTTTCTGAACGTAAAACTCATAAGCCTAATGAACTTTCAGGCGGTCAGCAACAGCGCGTGGCAATAGCGCGCGCTTTAATAAACAAGCCCCTTGTAATTTTTGCCGACGAGCCTACAGGCAATTTAGACACAAAATCTACCAAAGAAATTATACAAATACTTAAAAACTTAAACGATTCAGGCATTACCATAGTAATGGTTACACACGAGCCTGAACTTGCCGCTTATGCCACCCGCAAAATTTTAGTTCAAGACGGCAAAATAGTTTCAGACGAAACCATAAAAAAACTGCCCGACTTAAAAGACGAAACTACAATATCGGTATTTAAAAAGAAAGCAATGTCGCTAGTGCGCGCCGGAGATTATTTTGCACAAGCGGTAAAATCTATAGCGGCAAGTAAGCTTAGAAGTTTTTTGTCTATAATTGGCGTAATGATAGGCGTTGCAAGCCTTATTGCCATGGTGGCGGTAGGCACTGGCGCTAAAGAATCTATGCAGGCGCAGCTTGCCAACCTTGGCGCTAACCTGCTTGTTGTGTGGCCGTCTCCGGGGCAACGCGGCGGTATTTCGCAAGAGGGCGCGGCAGTATTCCGCATAGTGCCTGAAAATATTGAAGATATAAGATATAACGTAGAAGGGGTTGCAAACACCACAGGTTATGCCACAGGGCGTGCGCAAGTTGTTTACGGCGGCAGAAACAGAAATACGCGCCTTGAAGGCGTAAGCGTAACTTTTCCTTATATACGAAATTCCCAGCCTTCAAGCGGAAGGTTTTTTACCGAATATGAAAACGCAAGCCGTCAGCGCGTGGTGCTGCTTGGCGAAACTGTGCGCCGCGAACTTTTTGACGACAGAGACGCCCTTGGCGAGTATGTTCAAATTAACCGCATAGCATTTAATGTTATAGGCATACTTCCCATAAGGGGCGCTTCCGGCTGGCGCGATGAAGACGACAGAATTGTTATGCCCATAAACACCGCCATGCACAGGGTTTTAGGCACGCAGTTTGTTAATAGTATGGATGTTCAGGTAGCCGAAGGCTTTGATATGGAAGAAGTTGGAGAACGCATAAAAGAGCGTCTGCTATTTCTGCGCCGCCTGCCCCTAAATCGTACCGATATGATAACCGTGCGTAACTTAGCAGAAATTCAAGAAACTATGTCGGCGCAAGCGCGCGTGTTCTCGCATTTGCTTTTTTCAATAGCGTTTGTAAGTTTGCTTGTGGGCGGTATCGGTATTATGAACATTATGTTTGTTTCGGTGTCTGAGCGCACTAAAGAAATAGGCTTGCGCAAAGCACTAGGCGCTGACAATAACGATATACTGTTTCAGTTTATTATAGAATCTGTGGCGATATGCCTTGTGGGCGGCGCTATAGGCATTGCTTTGGGTATAGGGGCTTCGGTTGCGATAAGCCGTATTGCAGGCTGGGCAACTTCTATAACAATGCAGTCTGTGCTGGTGGCTTTTCTGTTTTCTGCGGTTACGGGCGTAGTGTTTGGCGTGTGGCCTGCGCGCAAAGCTTCGCTGTTA
>WQVR01000035.1 GCA_009785775.1 Candidatus Proendomicrobium guianensium | reverse complement strand
TTTTTCATGTTTTCTATGGCTTCTTCACGCGTAAGCCCGAAAGCAAGGGCTTGGGGTTGGGCAAAAAAGTTTGCCATAAGTTTGTCGTGGTGGTCGCCAACCTTTTCGGGCGGGTTTGTAAAACCTATAAAATCGCAAGGTATTAACTTTGTACCCTGATGTATTAACTGATAAAAAGAGTGCTGACCGTTAGTGCCGGGTTCACCCCATATTATAGGGCCTGTTTGATAGTTTACGCGGTTGCCTTCAATATCAATGCACTTGCCGTTGCTTTCCATATCGCCCTGTTGCAAATAAGCTGTAAACCTATGCAAATATTGGCTATAAGCAAGCACGCCATGGCTTTCGGCTTTATAAAAATTATTGTACCATAGCCCAAGTACCGCCATTACAACGGGTATGTTTTTTTCATAAGGCGCGTTTAAAAAGTGATTGTCCATATAATGCGCGCCGCTTAATAATTCTTCAAACTTTTCAAAACCAAGCGCACAGGCAATGGGTAGCCCTATAGCGCTCCATAAAGAATATCTGCCGCCTACAAAGTCCCAAAACTCAAACATATTTTGAGGATCTATGCCAAACTGTGCGACCAAAGCCTTATTTGTAGACAATGCCACAAAATGATTTTTTACCGCCGCTGCGCCAAGTTTTTCGGCAAGCCACATTTTTGCGGTTTGCGCGTTTGTCATGGTTTCAAGCGTAGTAAAAGTTTTTGAAGCTACTATAAATAAAGAGGTTTCGGGATTTAATGTTTTTAAAGTTTCATAAATATCTGCGCCGTCTATATTTGAAACAAAGTGCACTTTCGGGCCCGTGCAGTAATACTTTAAAGCTTCACAAACCATTTTAGGACCAAGGTCTGAGCCGCCTATGCCTATGTTTATAACATCTGTAATTTGTTTTCCTGTTGCGCCCTTCCAAGTACCGTTTCTTAAATCAGCCGTAAAGCCCGCCATTTTTTTAAGTACAGCATTAATTTCAGACATTATGTCTTTACCGTCTACAAGAACAGGATTATTTGAGCGATTTCTTAATGCCGTATGAAGCACCGCGCGTTTTTCAGTCCAGTTAATTTTTTCACCCGTAAACATTTTTTGGGCGTACTCTTTAACTTTTAAAGCTTCTGCTAAAGAAAGCAGAAGCTTCATTGTTTCGTCTGTTACAATATTTTTAGAATAGTCAAAAAGAATGCCGGAATCTTCTAAGTTTATGTTAAACTCATTAAAACGTTGTGAATTTTCAAATAAAGTTTTAATATTTAAATTTTTTGCGTTATCGTCGTAATGTTTTTGTAAGTTTTGATATTCTTTAGTTTGCGTCAGCACTTGTAACTCCTATAAAACAAACCTGTAGCCGAAATTAAAACCGACTTTTTTATATGTTATGTCCGTATTTACGCCTGCATTTCTCATTCTTCCATAATATCTTGCCGTCATAATTTCAAAAACAAATCTTCTGTAAAGCTCCATTCCAGCGCCTAATGCCCAATACATGCGGGGTGAAGTGCTGTCTGCATTCCTCATACTAAAAAGAACATTATGTCCTATATTAGCCCTTATATAAGGCACGGCATTACCCATTGTTGAAAACGGGTACAAAAAAATTGCCCCGTAAATAGGCGTGAAGCTAAATTCATTTCTTTCAATTGTCGGGTATAAGTCTCCGGGAAAGCGTAACTCTGTGCTTGTTCTTCTAAAAGCGTGCTCGGCGCCCACACCCAAAGCAAAAAATCTGCTTATCATTGTGCGGTATTCAAGCGAAATAGAATAGCCTATTCTGGTATCGGTATAATTACCCGTAAAATCTAAGGTACCGGGAATATCTACTGAAAACCTTGGCACCAAAACGCCCGCATACGAAAAAGCCGTAAAAACTGCTACACAAACAAAAGAAAAAATAAGTTTTCTCATTATATCTCCAAAAAACTAAAATACTTTAAAAATGCTTTACCTGCGACTTGCCAGCCACCGCTGTAAATCTCCAAGCGCTATGGTAAAAGCGTTTGTGCGCCCGTAAAGCTGTACCTCATATCTGGCGTCTCCGGTAGAGTTTGTAGAAAAAGCCGTGAAAAACCTGTTATTAGACATATCAATGCCTAAAGTTCCGTCGTGGCTTGTTCTTGGCGTAGAATGAAACCGCCCCGACATTGCAAAGTATAAGTCTTGCATGCGGTTAACGTAGGTAATCATTGTGTCGCCTTCTTGCCTTATCGCGTCTCTTACCAAAAAAGCGTAAATTCCCATAGCTACTACCGATAAAATAGCAACATACAATATAAATTTTATAAATTTTACTATCGCGCCATCTTTAGGTTTAGCGGGCTTTGAAGACTCTTGCGCTATATCATCCATTTTCATTTCCTCCTGCGTCTTGTTTTGACTAACGGTTATTATATATAAATTTTACTTTGCATACAAATATATAATTGAAAGGGGGCGGTATTCGCCCCCTTTCATATGCTTACAAGTAAATTAAAACTATCGCTTAGGCAATAACGGTTATAATCTCCAGCTTGCGCCCAAGCGCACACCGAAATCAGTACCCGCATTTGCTCTTACCATGCACTTAACCCATGCGCTAAACCTATCTGAAAATACTCTGTTAACACCCAAGGTATATTCAAAATAATCTTGTCTGTATTCTACCGTGGGCAATTCAATATCGCCGACACTGCCTGTAACCCTGTTGCCTATATTATGCGTATAAGAAACCCCTGCCAAGAAATTCCAGTTATCTGCCGTATAAATAAAATCTAAACCCGGGGAAACATTAAGCCCGCTTAAAGCACCCGACTGCATTCTAAGGTCGCCATGATTAGAAGTTACCGTTTGTCTGCCGAAGTAATTGTAAGAAAGCGTGACGCCGGGGCGCAAAATTGCATTGTCAAAAAAGTAAGAAGCATTCAAAGCGTCTAAATAAATATTGTAAGTACTTCTTAAGCCAACACCCGCAAACCAGTTATTTGCGCTGTTGTCGTCATTACCGTGCAAGCTCATTTGATTGCGGTAAGCGCCCACATAAGCCAACCCCGATATTGTCCATACATCATTAATTACAGCAGAAAGCATACCACCGGCTTGCAATGCGTTTTGGTTCATTCTGGCAGATGAAAAAGTTTGCTCTGCCCTTGTATAGCCAACATAAACAGTAGGCATGAAATAAGAATTTTCGCCAAACTCACGCACGGAAAAATCTATACCCGTTAAAATACCGTAAAGGTTATTATCCATGCTAAGCCCGCCTGCAACAGGAATAGTTTGGTTTTCAAAATAAGTTTTTACCCACATATCTCTGTTTCTGCCTTCTGCAAAAAACTCACTTGGCAAATAACGCCCGCGAAAGCGGCAACTATTTGCGTCGCGGCGCATACGGTTCATATCAAAAAACACATGGTCAAACATAATATTATTAGCCATCAACTGGCTTGAAAGCATTGCAACCTTAGAAGCCTGCGGACGCACTACAGGCCAGTACGTATCAACCAAATTAAGGCGGTACCAACCGTCTTGCCCGCTTATAGGCCCAAAGCTGTAAATACCCACAGGCGTCCACACAAGTGGTTGCGAAGTTGTAAAGTCTATGCCCATAATGCCGCCTGCGGCGCTAAAAACTTCCATATCAACCTGTGTAGTGCGCGGCGCATTTATTAAGTTAACGCTTAGCACGTTTAAGGTGCCGGGGTCTATCACTCCGCCAAAGTTAAAGCTGTCTGAAACCGCGTTTACGGCGTCTATATCTATATTAAAATCTGCAGTGTTGCCGTTTACAAACATACTTCCCGCAAATTCATTTCTGTTTATAATGCCGTCTATAGCATTTATGCGGGGGTTAATTATGTCGCCCGTGTCGGGGTCAGAAAACGAAGCCGCCAAAGTTAAATTACCCCAGCCTGCAATACCGCCCAAGTTTAATAAGTTAAGCGCCGCGCCATTAGTATTTATGGTTGAGCTATCAAGCAAAATACTGCCGTCTGTAACGGTAGCGTGCGTACCGCCTAAAGTAAGTATAGACCTTTCAAAAAGTTCCAAAGTTCCGCCTGTTTGGTGAAAGTCGGAATTGGCAATATTGGTAAGAGCGCGCATTCTTACCGTACCGTCAGACATATTAACAGTTCCCGCCCAAATGTCGCCGGCTTCAAGCTCTAACACTGCACCCGCGTCTTCCACGCTTATTGTAGAGCCAAGCCCCAAAAATATATTAGAGTCATAGGCAATATAATCTGCCGCATTGTTAAGTGAAAGAGTGCTATTACCGTCTACAACCAAGTTTGCGCCGTTTGAAACCTGCAAACTTGAACCCGCCGCTTTTAAAGCAACCGTGCCTAATGCGGGGTTATTAACCCAGTATAGCGTACCGCCTGTTATTATGTTTTGTCCGCCAAAAAACGTGCCGGAATTAACCGTTAAGCCGCTTGTTTGGTTAAATACGCCGGTAAAGCCTGAACTATCGCCAAAGTTGCCTAAAATTCCTTCACTGTCTTGATTTATTGTTCCCGTACCGCTAACACCGCCCATAAGTAACATAGAACCGCCGTGTCCTGTTATGTCTATTATGCCATTATTTAAAATATCATTATTTCCCGCGCTACTTGTATTACCATTAAACAAAATATTACCGCCGGTTAAATCAAAGCCTATAACTCCACTAACCGTATTATTAATAGCGCCGCCAAGCGCGGTTAACACGGTATTATTTGTAAATGAAGTATTGCCGCCTATGGTTATATTACCGTTGTTAAATATTGCCCCGCCCCAACTCGTTGCAGTATTGCCGTCAAAAATTGTGTTTACTATGTTTGCCACGCCAGTGACTGCAACAGCTATCGCGCCGCCACCGACAGATGCTGTATTAGCAGAAAAAATCTGGTTGGATATATTAAGTATTCCTGCATTTTGAAATATCGCGCCGCCACTTGTGCCCTGATTTTGGCTTATGCCGTTTACCAAGCCGCCCGCAATATTTACAGTGCCGCCCAAAACGCTAATCGCGCCACCACTTGAAAACGACTGATTATTTGTAAAGTCAGCATTTGTAATATTTAAGGTTCCTTCTGTAATTCTTACCGCGCCGCCTAAGCCGTCTGCAATATTATTATCTATAATAACATTGTTAAAGTTTGCCGTGGAAGTGCCGTCGTCAAGCCTTAAAACCGAGCCCCCTTCCAAGCCACCGTTAATACCCGCGCCCGAAACTGTTAAATCTCTAAGGTTAAATGTAGTGTCCGCGTTTACTATATTAAATAGAGAGTAACGAACTGTGGGGTTTGCGGTATCAAAAAAGCCGCTAAGCACGGTGCCTTGCACAGAGTCTATATCGCTTGCAGTGCCATGCACACTAAAAATCCCCGCAGACATCTCGCCTAAACCGCCCAAGGTGATAGTGTCTGAATTCGGGTTACTGTCTGAGTCAGGCCCGTGAAGAGGTTGGTTATAAACAGAAGGAGCCGCCGTAGTGCCTGATTCTATTTGCCATGCTCTGTTAGCGCCTGCGCTAAGTCCTGAATTTAATGTTGTAGAGTTAAAGTCGTTAAGGTCAACTTCGCGGGGAGGGGCTAAGTTAATAAGCCCTAAGGTTATGCTGTCATTTGCAGTCTGGGTAGTGGCAAGCCCAAGTTGATACATATTTCCCCTTGAAAAAACATACATAGAACTTCCGCCGCCGGCTATGGCAAGTTCAAGTATGGTTGAGGGGTTTTGATTAAACAAAACTTGCCTTGTGCCGCCTAAAGGCGCTACTAAATCGTTGCCTATTAAAAGCCTGCCGATGTCTATTGTAGAGTTTTGTTCCGTGCTAAAAAGCAGGGTGTCGGTTGTATAGTTGCCCGGGTCTGTCGGCGCGCCGACAAACGGCGTACCGTCTCCTAAAACTTTAAAATCAAGCGTAGAACCTGTAGTATTTAGCGTTGTAAACGAATACTGGCGTATGCCGGCATTAGAATTTATTAAGTCTATAACAGAATTATTAAACGTGTATACGGTCTGCCCCAAAAATGAAAGCGAATTAAACGTTACATCGGCAAAATTGAAATTTACATAGTTGCGAAAGCCGTTGTTTAAGTTATTGGTTAAGCGGTAATTCGCAAGCAAGCTTGTTGCGTCGCCCGTGGCATTATTAAAACTTACGGTAGCGCCCGAGTTACCCGTAACAAACCATACCCCGTCAGACACACCGTTATTTTGTGAAATAATATCAATTCTTGAAGGTGAAGAAGAGAAATGATTAAGGGTGGAATTATTAAACAAATTTGCATTATAATCGAACGTATCGCGCCAACTGAAAACATTAACCTCGCTAAGCCCTGAGGTTTGGTTATACATATTATTTACGCCGCCAAACATTGTGCCATGAACATTTGTTACGCCGCTAAAATGATTAAACGTGCCGGTAAAATGCGAATTATCGCTTGCTGCGGCAAGATAAAAATCTCCGCCCGTTCCGCCGTGCATATTTATCACGCCCGAACCTGCAAAGCCTCCGTCTAAAAACACCTGCCCGCCGGTATCAGAAATATTAATATTTGTAACTCCGGTTGCGGTTTGGAAAATATCATTACGCGGCGCAAGCGGCGGGAATGAACGCGGCTGCAACAGGCTTACATTGTTTGAAAAACGTATGCCCGCGCCGCCGTTGGCAGCGTCGGAGTTTAAGTTTAAAACGCCAAAACCGTCATTGTAAATAGCAAAGCCATGCACTGCAGAGTTGCCCGTAAAAACACTGCCGTCATTAATATTTAATGCACTATTTGCGCCTGAAGCAGCAAAATTATAAATAGCGCCGCCGTTAACGGCAGTGTTACCGCTAAATGTGCCCCAAACATTTGTTATGTTGGTGCCGCCGGTAACAACATTTCTTATAGCGCTGCCCGCATTATTTGTAAAAGTTGAGTTTATAACATTATAGTTTGTGGTTTGCCCTGCGGCAGTGTTAAACAAAACGGCGGTGTTTGCCGCGCCTGTGACATTAATAACATTTTGTATTGTAGCATTAAGTGCAGTTCCCGCCGGAGAGAAAGCAAGCGTATTGTTTAAAAGCGTAAGCGTGTGCTGGTTAAGCCCGTCTATTGTAAGGTCGGTGCCGCGCACACTGCCAAGGGGTTGGGTTAAGGTTATGTCGCTTTCAAGATTTATCAGGTTTTGGTTAGGCTGATTCCAATGCACATCAAAAGCTTGTTCGCTACCAGCACCCGCCGCAAAAACATTAGAAGCGGCAAACATAAAAGCAAACGACAAAATCAAAACTTTACTCCGCGTGAAGGGAAGTCTCATAGTTTAATCCTTTTGTGAATGTTTTGTGAAATATTAAAAATTAAAATAAAATATTATTTTTAGGGGCACACGTATTATATAATATTTACTAAATTTTACAAGTTGTTTTTTTATAAAGCGCGCTAAGCCATTGACAAAAAAAAATTAATGCTATAGAATAATGTCTAAGTAGTACAAACCGTTGAAGCGGAAGTAAAAACACAATATGCGGCTACAGAGAGGGGTACTTGCTGAGAATTCCCCGCAAATGCAGTGTGTTACAATGGGCCGCTGAGGGCATGGCGAAAAAGTGAAATTTGCTTTAGTAGCTGTTGACGTGAAAGCATACGTTAGTTGCTAAAAGCGTATTAGCGCTTTGATAAAAGAGTGCGTGGCGGGGTTCCTATGGGGATTTTGGCTTTCGCAAAGCAAGGTGGCACCGCGGGTATTAATATATCCCGTCCTTGACATTACACTAGTCATGGGCGGTTTTTTTATGCCCGAAAATGGAGGTTGCCTTGTATTCTTTAAGTTTAGACGAAGTTAAGCTTGCCGCCAAATCTTACGGCGTTGTGCCTTTAAGCGTGGAAATGTTTTCTGATGCGCGCACACCTATCCAAGTTTTAAAACTCTTAAAAAACAATTCAAAAAAATCTTATATTCTTGAAAGCGTTGA
>WQVR01000034.1 GCA_009785775.1 Candidatus Proendomicrobium guianensium | reverse complement strand
TTTTAAAGTTGCAATGGTATTTCTCATACTTCTTGCATTAGCTTGCGCTATGCTAAACAACAGCCTGCTTGAGCCACTGGCCTCTATTGCGGCTTCCACGCCTCTGACATTATTATTTAGGTGAGTTAAGTTTAAAGTGGTTTCCAACGGCTCTTCATATGTAGTTTCGTTTTTTATCCTTAATATAATATCACCCGCTTGGGCATTGTTTGCTAAAAGTATTACCGTATTTATTTCTCCAAAGCCGTTTCTGCCTTCTTGTGCCATTTCCCTTAAACCCTCGACAACCCTTTCTACTGTTAAAGCCTCAGTTGAAGAGTATGCTGTTATTTTATTTCCATTTATTATAACCCTTCCGAAAATTCCATTTTCATCTTGCAAAACACGGCTACCTGACTTCCTTATAGGGCTATTTCTTATTTCAACGCTAACTACTGCCGCATTAAGCCCTTGGCTTTGCAGGCTTCTTGCAAGTTCTGGGTTTTCAACAAGCAGTTTTATATCTTTTACATTTATATTTTCTTGCGCAAGCGCGTGCCTTAATTCATTTTCAGAAACTATTATTTTTCCGCTAAGGACTTGCGCCGCACTTACAACCGCTGAAGGACTTGCGCTGCGCGTAGCTTGACTTATACCGACTTGAACAGGGTTTGTGCTATCGCCTACAACAGTATCAAGGATAACAAACTCAAAATTAAAGTTTCCTTGTGATATGTCATAATTTTCCCTTACAAATGTAGTTATGGGGCGGGCTTGCAGAGGCCAGATATAGTTTTCGGCGTCTATGGCAAATTCAATATCCAGCGGATAGCCGAATATGTTCTCGGCACGGCGGGCAAAAGCAAATATTCTTTGAACTACTTCTCTTGTAAAAACTTCTTCATCTTTCTCAAAAGTTGCCAAAGGCACTGCCATTGTACCGCCTTCGGGGTTTGGCACTATTTTCATTATGCGTTCAGAAGCTTTTGCATAAAGGTATACATTATCGCCCGCTTTAAAATTTATGCTGTCAGCCGCAACCCTGCCTGACACAGACCCTTCGCCAAGCCCCCAAACGCCTTCCATACCAGTATTGCCAAAAATATCGGCTGTAAATATTTGCCCTGCCGAAACTACATTGGTTGCCATTTCTTGCACTAATATAGCCGGACGCATATGAACGCCGCCATTTTTAAGGTATTCAAAACTACTTGGCTTGATAAATGACTTTAGCACATACTTAATACCCTCAAAAACAGCTTCAGGCGTGCCGGGAATGCTTAATTCTGTTTCTCCAAGTCCTGCGCCGCTTTTACGGTTACCGTCTTCTCCTACACCGCTTGAACGTATAGCATAAGTTAAGGAAGGGTCAAGGGCAACATGCGGGTTTTCTTCAAGCAATCTTATAAAGTCAGATAGTTCCAACTGACCTACTATTTGGTCGCGGGCTTGTATAAGCATGTTAAATTCAGCCTGCTCAAGCGGTTGCCCGCGTGAACGTGAAAATTCATTTAAAATATCCTGATAGGTTACAACTCTGCCGTTATACTCAACGGTTTTGCCGTCGAGAAGCGATATTATAACACTTTCATTTAAAACAAATCCGTCGGCAAATCTGAGTTTTTCTATATCGGGCGCAATATATTTAAGCAACTTAACATTATAAGATTTACTTCCCGAGTAGTTTATATCTAAAGCCGTAAGCTGTTCTAAAAGTTTTATTTTAGGGCGGCTTGCCTGACCGGCTTCAGCCCTAAGCCTTCTAAACTTTGTGTTAAGTTCATACGCTATGTCTGCAACACCCGGGAAATTATAAAAATTATTCCATACTGCGGCTTGATTTCTGAGGCGATGGATTTCGTCTACATCAGGCCTTCTTGCCGAAAGGGCTGCTCTTGAAGCCATAATCCAGTTTTCTACAGCTGTCCTTACATACATAAATGTTTCTCGTTTTAATACGGCGATTTCTTGACGCTTTTGCAATACTTTCCCCGCCGTGTCCTGCGGCAGAGAACTTACCAAGCTTTCCGCATTAAGCGCAACGGTAAATGCTTTTAAAGCAAATTTTTCACGAAGCGCTACGGCATTGCGCGCCATTTCATCAACTTTAATAAAAACTTCGTATATGGCAGAAGCTTCAAGTTCTCTTAATATTTCACCGGCAAGCCCGTCATGAACAAAAATTTCTTTGATATAGTTATAAAAATCTTCAAAACCCTCTTTGCCGTAAGTTTGGGCAAAAATAATGTTTAATATTTGCGCTATATTTTCCCTGCTCTCCTGGCTATTGTCCCATTTTATAATTTCTCTTATTCTTTGCCTGTTTTGATTTCTTATGGCGGGCAATAGGTCGTCATTTATAAAATTACCGTCAAGCGCGTTATAAAGCAATGCGCGGCCGTCTTCAAAAGTTATATATTGGCCTTCTTCCAGAGTTGTTCTAAATTCTGTTATTTCTATTACATTAAAACCGTTAAGTTCATGTGCGGCTTCGGCATAGCGGTAAACACTAACCGTTAGTTTACCATCTGCCATAGCAGCCGAAGGAACCGACAATACAGGCAAACGCTTTTCCCTAAGCAATACCGATGAATGCGCCCATTTATTTAGTTTGCTTATAAGCCCTTGAAACCTTGTTGCTATGCCTTCGATATCTGAAGGTTCTGGTAAGGGGTGTATAAGTATTCTGCCTTGGGCTTCATGGGCGGGCATATTTGAATCATACGTTATTCTGCCGCTTGAAAGCCCATCTGAAACAGCAATGCCGTGCACTTCCAACATTCTTCTGGTAAATACTTGCGAGTTTAATTGCCTTTGCACATAAGCTATATGGTAAGGCGTGGGCGTATTTATGGTAATTCTTTGGCTTTGCGCGTGGCCGTTTTCTATAAGTATTTGTTTTAATTTTTGCGCGGTAAGGGGCGTTCTTACGCCGTCGGCTGTAACAAGTTCTACGAAGGCGCATTCAAGAGCGTTCGTATTTGTGTTTATAACACCTTTTATTGATAAGTAGCCATTCCTTAACCTTAGCACGCCGCTTGAAGCAGTCATCCTGCCTATTACGGCTTCGGAGCGAAGAGATAAATCTTGAATATTTAACTGGTTTACTATACTTGCAACTTCAAAAGTTTTTTCTATGTTATCACTAAGCGCCCTTGTTATAGCTCCCGCGGGCATAAACTCTGTATTCCTTATAAGTTCGCCGTTTTCAATTTTTAGGCGATTTTCAACAAAGCGGCGTTCTATTTCGGCGACTGTTCTGTCTTGCGGGTTATAAATGCCAAGTTCATTATATATATGCTCGGGTATAAGCCTGTGGTTTCTTAAAGGGCTTAAACGTATTCCATCCCTGTTTAACAACTCCTGCATGACGTCTGCAAAAAGTGTAATACCGGCAATATTAGGATAACCGTGCGTACCCCTTACTTGCGGTAAAATTGCTTTTATTTGCTCGCAGTCGCCTACAGAGTTATTTCTGGTTCTTTCCGAAAGGCGCGCATGAGTAGTCCCTATATATTCATGCATACTGCCGCCTGCCATGGCATTGTCCAAGCCTGCTGTTTCCTGCATCATTCTGTAAATAGTATTAATCATATTGGAATATTGTGAAGGCGCGCGTTTTCTATCGGTAGGTCTGAAAACAGCGTTAAACCCGCATACGCCCGGAATTACTTTGCCTGTAACATCATCTCCGGCAGGATCAAAAGAAGTAAACTCATTTACGCGAATATCTAAATGGGTTATGTCCATGCCGTTTTGTACGGCTTCTATAGCAAACATTTTAACCCTTTTGGCATTTTCGGTATTTCTTCTTACATTGTCGTTATATACAAAAGTTAAACCTTCAGTTAAATCTTTAAAATCTATAACAGCATAAAAAGAATGTTCCCCTATGCTGTGCTCCCAAATAACTTTATTATCCCCGACAATATAAAATCTGCCATTGCTGCGGCCGTTAAGCAACAACCCTGAAAAAAATTCTTTCATATCGGGGCTTAAGGGTTTTCCGGTATAATTATTAATTTCAAGATGGAAGCTGCCCAGTGTAAAAATTTCAGGTTGCACTAAAGGACTTCTTCTATGCACTAATACTTGCGTATAGCTTCCGTCTTTAACCCTCATTTTTCTCATTCCCTGCTGATGAACAAAGTTTATTACACTGTTAACTTTGGCGCGGGCAGCGCTTATGGTTTCGAAAGTTATTGCCAGGCTTAACTCATTTAAAATTTCAGACAACCTTGCCTGTGCTTCACTTGCAATGCTTTCGTCAAATTCTCTGACAATTGTTATCATTTTGTTTAAAGCGTTTACAGATAAGGCGATTGCGGTGTCGGTATTTGCGCCAAGTTCTCTCAGGGCTATTTTATTGAAGTTTAAAAATTCTTCTATCAACCTGCCTGTTGAGCCGTCTATAGAGGAAGCAGAGTCTGAAATTTTTTCCTGTATAAAAAGTATTTCATCGTTAAAATCTATATCAATACCGCCAAGCCTGCTTGCAATGGCATGTCCGGGAGTATGACGTATCGTTTCAAATGCACTCCAGTTAATATTAAGGTTTACGCCTAAAAAATCCTCAAAAAATGCTCTTATAATTTCTATATTGCCGTCAGCTTTTGTTATAAGCATGGGAAAGTTTTGGCTTAGCCATTGAAAAACGCTCGCCATATTTGTCAGACTGCTAAGCTCATAATCGCTTAACAAACTTGACTTAAAACTGCTTAAAACTTCACGAGCGCTTAAGTCAATATCATATAAATAAGCTATTTTTATTATACCTGCACCGGCTGACTTAGCGGGGCTATAGGCATCACGCGAACATTCTTTAGCTAAACTCTCAAAAAACTCAAGTAATCTGTTAAACAAAGTTAAATCCAAAACGCCGTTAACAACCCTTATACTTAAAGGTATCAACGAAGATATTGTATTTAACATCATTGCAAACTCATAAGAGGAAGGAGACATTACATCTTTTGCTACATTATAGTTGTACCATTCATATATTTTTAAAAACACTTCATTTTGTTTTTGGTCTACAGGCATATCTGCCGCCAAAAGTTGTTTTAATGTCCTTGTATCTTCCCTGTCGTTATATTTGTTTGCGTCTAACCAGGCGGCATAGGCGGCTTCAAAAAAACTATCTGACGGTATAAAAGTTTGAGTGGTAATGCCAAGTTCAAGGCGGGCGGCGTGTAGAATAAAAAGATTATAAACTGTATGCGTTATAACGTTTAAAACTAATGGCAATATAAAAGATACAGGTGTTAAAAGTGATATTACTATGCCTGCTGCAGTGTAGGCTTGTATTAAAGTTGCGCCGAAAGTTCTTAAGGCAAAATGTTCCCTCGGCGCGCCGCGCCTGTAGTGCATATTAACAAAAATTACGGGCAATATTGAAAACGGCGCTTCTAAAATACTTATCACAACATTTCTTAAAATTATTTGGATAATATTTCCGTCATCACTTAAACCTAAAAAATCCGCAAACCTTGCGGCATAACCAAGCGTTAACAAACCGTCGTCAGTGCCTGTGAGAAGTAACTCTTGTTGCATGACAGCCGGAGATACAAATTCATTCGCTGTTTCCTGCTCTAAAATACCTTGAAAATTACTGTCATGTAAAAATTGCAAAAACTGCGCCATGTCAAAGGCAGGGTTTGCAGTGCTGTCTATTATGCGCTTGTTATATAAAATGGCATAATTTCTGTTTTCAGCGCCAACCCCCTTTTCAATTCTAACCGAAGCGATATCCCGTTGAAACTGCGACAAATGCAACTGATTAACTTCAAACCCCGCGTTAATTATTGCATTGTAGTAAGCTATAAGATTTTCTAAGTTTATGTTAGCAAGCTGTTGCTCTATCTGCGCTTTTTCCTCATCTGAAAGTTCATCTATTGTTGTAGCATTAACTACCACCGCCTGAGTGAAAGAATTTAGAGCCTTAGAAGTATCCAGCACAACGCCAAAAAAATGCTCATTGGCGCGACGGCCTTCGGAAGTTCTTAAAAGTTCTTCCCTTATGCCTGTAAGCCCTTGAACAAATTGTTCTGCCGTAGCATATCCTGCGATAAGAGACTCTCTGTAAGCCGCAAAAGCGTCTGTGCCGTCATAGGCGGCATACAACATTTCATTTTCAAAGTTTATTCTTATGCCCTTACGCGCGGCATATTTTATAATTTCGGCATAACCTCGTGAATTATCCAAGCTTGATAAATGCAAAATAACATTGTCCATACCCAAAAGCGCGGCAATATCAATTTGCCGTTTAAACAATTCCATTGCTTCTGTGCCTAAAACAGGCACAGGCCTTATTACAGGGGAGTTAAGCGCGTCTGAAGCATAAAACTCGGCAGTATTTAAATGCCCGCTTAAACGCATATTATTGTTTTGCGCGTGATTTCTTATTTCTTCAGCTAAAGTAATACCTGATGGTTGTATTGTGTTAAGTTCAGCCAGTACAACCTCATATTCTTCTATAAGCCTTGTTATAGGAAACATAGGGCGGCCGTTTACGCCATGCCTTTGATGCCAAAAAATAGCAGGGCCTCTGTACCCTATTTCATGATTTCTGCCTTCGCCATACCAAAACATTGAAACTTCTATACCGTTAAACCCGCCTACATCAACAACGCGGTCTATAATGTCTTTAATACGGCGCGGGGTTAAACCTTCGTCAGGTTTATCGTTTTCATTAATAAAAGTACCGTGGGCAAAGTTGGTATTTCTTAAGTTGCCGTGTTCATCTGCGTCACCCATGTGAAAATGCGCAAGTAAGTTTTGAATTTCTGCCGTGTGGGTTTGCGGGTCTGATATAACAACACTAAGCTCGGCAGAGGGTGGCGCGCGGGGCATTAAACGTGACAAAAGTTCTCTTAACGCCCTTGCGAGGTCTTTATATATTTGAGCTACAGGGCTTGAGTTTGAAAGTAAAATTTCAAGCTGGGCAGGACTATTTATAAAATTTACCAACGTATTTAGATTTAAGTTGGAGTCTAATAGCCTTTCTCTTGTGACTTGTCTATTTTCAGTGAGTACTTCATTTATTACAGTTACAAGTTTATCTATTACGTCGCCTTCGGTGTCGCTTTCAAGAAGTTTTGCGCCTGCTATTTGAGCCCTTATGTATTCAAGCCTTGCGCCGTCGGCAGCAGGCATGCCACTTATTTCAAGCCCTGTTAAATCCTGCCCTGTTTGAAAGGCATTAATAAACTCTACGCGCGCCGCAGGCGTAAGCGATAATATTAAATTCGCCAATGCCGAAGTTTCTATGCTACCCGTACCGCCAACTATTAAACCGCCAATTAAATTACCATTACTTAATTCCCGTGCCTGCGCTAAAGCAACTCTGTGATAAACCTCTTGCGCTTCAGCCAGCCCGCCTGTTACATTGTGCGTTATAACTATGTAAGAAACATTTTTATCCCTTAATATTTGCGACACGCCTTTGGTATGAAAACCGCCGGCAACCATTACTTTTACATTTCTGCCGTATAGCACACCAAGAGCCTGACTTAAAACAGGATTGTTTTGCAAAATTGCTACGTATGTTTCAGGAAAAGCCCCGTCGCTTAATCCAAGGTTTTGCACAAAAAATTTATCTCTGACAAGATTTATGTAATAAAACTTTTCGGCTTCTTCTATAAAGGGTTCAAGCAAACTTAACACGCGGTTGTCTATATGCCTTGCCCAAAGCCTTCTGTACTCATATATATTTTGTATAAAAAATGCATAATCTTTAGCAGTTATTTTTGAAGTTAATAAAGCTCTTAAATACCTTGTAAAGTTTATTAAAAATATTACTTCTCTTTGAGCTTGGGTGCTTGCAAAGCGCGAGTTTATTTCGTTTCTTAAAGAAACTTCTTCGCTAATTAATTCTACGGGGTTTATTTTTTGGCTAAGTTTAAAATACTCAAAAAATGTGTTTAATTCGGGGTAATGCAATGCCAAGTTTATATTATGCTGTCTTGCTAAAACTATTAAATATTCAT
>WQVR01000033.1 GCA_009785775.1 Candidatus Proendomicrobium guianensium | reverse complement strand
GTGGAAGTAACACCTGTTGTTCCTCCAACGCCGGCACCTGTTGTGCGCGTAGAGACGCCCACGCCGCCGGCAACGCCTGTTGCCCGTCCGGTGACTTTGCCTGCGGAAGTAACACCTATGCCTATGCCGACGGCACCTGTTTTGCCTACAGCGCCTCCGCCGCAGGTTGCGCCACCCGCGCGTGTTGTGGAAGTAACACCTGTTGTCCCTCCAACGCCGGCACCGGTTGTGCGTGTAGAGCCTCCTGTTACGCCGCAACCGCCTGTGCAAGCTGTTACATTACCCGCACAGATAACGCCGCCTCAGGCACCTGTTCGACCAGACGCGTTAACGCTTTCGGGCAGAGTTGTAATAAGAAGAGGCGCGCCCATAGCCGGTGCGCAAGTTATGTTTTTTGACGCTCAAAATGATAGAACGCCGCTGGCAACGCTTACAACAAATGTCGCCGGAGAATTTGCTTTTAACAATGCCCGCCTTGGCGGAACCTACATAGTAAGAACGCAGGCACAAGGGTTTGTGTTTGGCGAAACAAGGTTAAGAAATGTAAACAACAGAACCAGAAGTATCGTTATAGAAGGTAACTATGCCCGCAATGTTGTTAGAGGGTTTGTAGGATACAGAGATATCAGAATTGCCGGAGCTACAGTAACACTATTACCTTCAGGCGCTACCGCTGTTACGGGCGCCGACGGGCAGTATGTAATTTCAGGTGTAGAACCCGGCACGGCACACACGGTAACTATAGAACATCCGGACATGACTTTTAGAACATCCAGAGTAGATTTTACCGGCACTGCACGTGAATCCCGTGTTGATTTTCAACCTTTATTTGTTGTTTCAGGGCGCGTAAGCGCAGGCGGTATGCCTGTTGTAGGCGCTAATGTTTTTGCAAACGGAAACTTTGTCATGCAGACAAATGCACAAGGTATGTACGGTATTACTTTTCCGGCAAATTCATCTGCCGTTATAACCGTAGGCAGGCAAGGGTATTCTTTCTACCCGTCTTCGGTTGAGCTTAGAAATATCAGGCAAAGTCATGCAAATACAAACTTTAACGCCTCTGTAAGCGTAACCGGCAGAATCAGCAATGTAGGCGTCGGTAATGTGGCTGCAAGGGACATTACAGTAAATATTTACAGAGAAGACAGGGTTGTTGCGACTGCTCAAACAGACGCAAGGGGTAACTTCCGCGTACCCAGTTTAGGGCATTACGGCAATTACGTAATAAGGCCTTATGCGCGCGGTTTTAACTTCAGGCCTGAATCAATTTCTCTTGTTAATGTCAGAGAAAACTCCATAAACCAAAACTTTATTATGGCGCGTGCCGCACACTCGGTAACAGGAAATGTAACCGTAGGCGGACGTCCTGTGCGCGGCGCTGAAATTAACATAACCGGCCGTCCCGTAAGATTTTTTACCGATATTGACGGCAATTTTGAAATAAGCAACTTAGAACACGGCGTAAGCTATACCGTTACCGCCAGAATGCCCAACAGCAATGTAACTTTCAACCCTGTTGTAATACCTTCGCTAGAGGCAGACACAGCTGTCAACTTTAATTCAGATTTAACAATTTCAGGGCGTGTCCTATACAATAACCAGCCGATGACTAATGTAACAATAGAAGTCAACAGAACAACGCACAGGGTTAATCCTCAGGGTCAATATGTTATTACGGGGCTTAGGCTTGGCGGCGAATTTTTAGTGCGTCCGCGCGCCGCCGGCTTTGTTTTTACGCCCGAGTCTAGAACGTTTACCAATATCAACTCAAACTATATTGAGCAGAATTTTACTGCAACCAGAGCAAGATAGTGAAAAATGCGAAAAAAACACTTCGTGTTAATTTAGCGGCTAACAGCTATAATATAACTTTCGGCGCGCCGGTTTTTAAAAACAGCGTTTTAAAAAGCGCCTCTAAAGTTTTGGTTGTTACCGACAAAAACGTAGCAAAGCTTTATTTGCAAAGCGTAACAGGCGCGCTTAAAAAAAGCGGCATTAATGCAACAAGCGCGATAATACCCGCAGGTGAAGAAGGCAAAAGCATAAAGGCGCTTTCGTATTTGTACGATAAAGCTTTAGAGCAGGGGTTAGACAGAAAAAGCGTTGTCCTTGCTTTGGGCGGCGGTGTAGTCGGCGATGTCGGCGGTTTTTTTGCGTCTACCTATATGCGCGGCGTAAGTTACGTGCAAATGCCTACCACTTTGCTTGCTATGGTAGACTCTTCCGTCGGCGGAAAAACCGCTATAAACCTTAAAGGCGGCAAAAATATCGCGGGTACGTTTTATCAACCCAAAGCGGTTTATATAGACACAGAGTTTTTAAGCACGCTTGAGCTAAGGCAAATAAAAAACGGGCTTGCCGAAGTTGTAAAATATGCTGTCTCTCAGGACGCCAAGTTTTTTGATTACCTTGAAAAAATTTTTGACAGCGGCATTATAAAACAGACAGATTTTTTAAAAATTATATACCATAGTTGCGCTTATAAAGCGCAGGTTGTGTGCGCCGACGAAAAAGAAACCAAAGGCATACGCGAAGTGCTTAATTTCGGGCATACCTTGGCGCATGCTGTTGAAACATATACCGGCTATAAAAAATATCTTCACGGTGAAGCGGTAATTTTCGGTATGGTGTTTGAAACGTTGCTTTCTGTAGAAGCAGGGCTTTGCAGTAAAGAAGTTTTTAGCAAAATAAAAAGTTTTTTAGAGGATGCGGGTTTTGAGACAGTGCCCGACATCAAAATAGATGCGCAACGCCTTTTAAGTTTGATGAAGAAAGATAAGAAGTCAGTCGGCGGTATTATAAAATTTACGTTGCTTAATAAGCTTGGTCAGGCGAAATGCCGTGTAGAAGTTGCAGACAAACTTGTGCTAAAAACCTTGCAAAAATACTTAAAGGGGCAAATATGAAAATTGCCATTATAAACGGACCCAACTTGGCACTTTTGGGAACTCGCGAACCTGAAACTTATGGCACGCTTACCTTAAACGATATAAACAAAGAAATAAAAAAAGCCGCCGACATTATAGGAGTTGAAGTTGGCTTTTTTCAGTCTGATATAGAAGGCGAAATAGTAAAAAAGATTGCAGATTTGCGCGAAAGTTCAGACGCTTTAATTATTAACCCTGCCGCTTATACGCATACGTCCGTAGCCATACGCGACGCGCTTGCGGCTTACGGTAAGCCATGTGTAGAAGTGCACTTGTCTAATGTTTACAAGCGCGAAGAATTCCGCCATGTTTCACTTACAGCGGCTAACGCTACAGGCGTTATTACAGGTTTTGGTTACAAAGGCTATATTATGGCTTTGCAATACTTGGCGGATAAAAAATGAAAAACAAAGGCAATATCATAGTTGTTTCAGCGCCCTCGGGCGCGGGAAAAACCACAATTTGTGACGCGGTTATTAAAACCCAAAAAAATGTTGTGGTTTCAATTTCCGTTACTACGCGCGCGCCGCGCGCGGGTGAAAAAAACGGCAGAGATTATATTTTTACAGATGTGCCGAAGTTTAAAAAAATGATAAAACAAAACAAGTTTGTAGAATGGGCGCAGGTACACGGGCATTATTACGGTACGCTTAAAGAAACTTTAACGCAAGCCGTAGGTAAAGGAAAAGACATTTTACTTGATATAGATGTTGTGGGCGGGATTAATATAAAAAAACTTTTTAAAAACGCTTGTTTAATATTTATTATGCCGCCAAGCATAAAAGAACTTGAAAAGCGCCTAAAAGCCCGCGCCAAAGATGATATTTCCGTAATAAAGCAAAGGCTTATAAATGCCAAGCGGGAAATTGCAAAAAGTAAAATTTATGACTACTGTGTAATAAATGATAACCTTCAAGGTGCGATAAGCGCCGTAGAAAGTATTATTGTCGCTCAAAGATATAAAAATAAAAAAGGAGTCTAAGACTCTTTAGTGTGAGGAATAAATAATGTCAGAAACAAACAAACCGCTTGAAGAAAGAGTGCTTGAATCAAAACTCGGCAGGTACGACCTTGTAAAAACCGCTCTGGACTGGATAGAAGTTAAAAGAACAGACGAAGATTATCGCAGGCTTCCTCAGGCAGAGCTTTTAAACAAAGCGGTTTCAGATGTTGTAGACGGTATTGCCACGCCCGAAAAAATAGCCGAAATTAGAAAAAAACAGCAAAAAGCTCAAAAAGAGGAAGCAGAAGCTAAAGATGTTAAAAAATAAAAATATTGTTTTAGGCATTACGGGTTCCATAGCGGCTTACAAAGCTTGCGAGCTTATACGCGCGTTTGCCAAAAAAGGCGCCAATGTAGAATGTATTGCCACTAAAAGCGCATTGGAATTTATTACCGAAACAACGCTTCGCACGCTTTCAAAAAATGCTGTGCATTGCGAAATGTTTAAAACGCCCGAAACTTGCGATGTAGAGCATATTTCGCTTTCAGATAAGGCAGATATTATACTTATAGCGCCAGCCACCGCCGATACCATAAGCCGCTTGGCGCATGGCGCGGCAAATGATTTGCTTACCTCTACCGTGCTTGCAACAACAAAAAAAGTTTTAATTTGCCCCGCTATGAACGCTAATATGTGGGCTCATAAAGCAACGCAAAAAAATGTTGAAACCTTAAAAAGTTACGGATATTTTTTTGTAATGCCGGGCAACGGCGAACTTGCCTGCGGTATATCAGGCGCGGGTCGCCTTGCCGATATCCAAACCATTGTAGACGCAACAGAAAAAATTCTTTCCAATGAAAAATAAGCGTTTGAAAAAGGGCATTATGCCCAGTTGCCTTATTACCTCCGGCGCAACAAAAGAATATCTAGACCCCATACGCTACATTACCAATGCTTCAACCGGCGCTATGGGCGCGGCATTGGCGGCAGTAGCCCTTAAAAAAGGCGCAAATGTAACGTTTATAACGGGTGTTGACGGCATTGTGCCTGTTGGAAAATGTAAAGTAATAAAAGTTGTTTCTGCTAAAGATATGTTAGGCGCCGTGAAGGAAAATTTAAATAAACACGACGTGCTAATTTTTGCGGCGGCTGTAGGAGATTGGGCTGTTCAAAAACAATCTAAATTAAAAATTAAAAAAAAGGCTCAGATGGCCCTAAAGCTCGTAGAGAATCCTGATATTTCCGCATATGCCGGCGCTAAAAAAAACGCCTCGCAAGTTTCTGTTTGCTTTGCGCTTGAGACAAATAATTTCATGCAAAATGCCCGTAAAAAACTTAAAAATAAAAATGCTGATTTTATAGTATTAAACACGGCAAGTACTATAGGTTCAAAAAATACCGACGCAAAAATTATTTATCCCGACGGCAGTTCTAAAGAGATAGCTTCTTCCAAATCTGCCGCCGCCGTTCAAATAATTAACGAAGCGGTAAAATTGTTTGAAAAAAGGGCGCTAACCCCAAAGGGCAAAAGGATAGTCTGTGAAAAAATCTGATTACAAAAAAATATTGCGCCATGCAAGCACAACGCTTAAAGAATATGAAGACTGGGGCGAATCCGAACTGCCCAAGACGGCTATGCCGTTATCCAAGATAGAAACGCAGGCAAAGCCTGCGGCAGTGTCTAAACATGCAGATACTTCAAGCACGCTTGAAATTTTAAAGGCTGAAGTTGTTTCTTGTAAAAAATGTCTTTTGGGTGCAAGCCGCCTAAACGCGGTTTTCGGAGAGGGCAGCGCTGTAGCTGACATTATGTTTATAGGCGAAGGTCCGGGCTTTCAGGAAGATCACGAGGGCAGGCCTTTTATTGGCAGAGCCGGACAACTATTAACAAAAATTATAGAAGCAATGGGCGAAGAGTACGCCAAAATGGGAAGAAGCGCTTTCAAGCGCGAAGACGTTTTTATAGCAAATATAGTAAAGTGCCACCCTATGAAAAATCCGTCTAACCCCGAACTTCGCGGTAATGACAGGCCGCCTACGCCCGAAGAAATGTCTGCCTGCAAACCTTATTTAGACAAGCAAATAAAAATAATAAAACCAAGGGTATTATGCACTTTGGGTTCGTCTTCCACAAAAGCGTTGCTTGCAACTGAAGACGCCATAAGCGCTTTGCGCGGAAATTTTTTTGAATACTCAGGCGTTAAGCTTATACCTACTTATCATCCTGCGGCATTGCTGCGAAATCCAAACTTGAAAAAGTTTGTATGGGAAGATATGAAAAAAATTTTAACTTTCCTTAAAACGGGTAAATCGTAAATGTTTGCAGAAGTTGCCTTAAACGTTCCGCTACAAAAAACCTTTCATTATATTATTCCTGAACACATAAACCCGCATAACCTTACAGGCCGCAGGGTAAAAGTAAACTTTGGCGCGCGCGCGGCGCGCGGGTATGTTGTCTCTGTAACCGCTGGCGCCCCTGCCGGCATAAAATATAAGCCGCTTATAAGCCTTATAGACGAAGTTGAAGTTTTTAATGAGGAAGCAAAACTTTTAAGCGCTTGGATAAGCCAAAATTATGTGTGTTCGTTCGGCGAAGCGCTGGCAACTGTTGTGCCTGTTTCAATGCTTGGTTCAGGCAGGGCAAGCGGAAAAAAAACTGCCGTTAAAAAATACCCTGCGCCCGTAAAACACATATTAAATCCGTTACAGAAAAATGCCGTAGAGCGTATTAATGAAGCCATATTAAAGAACAATCATAGCTCGTTTCTGTTGCACGGCGTTACGGGTTCCGGGAAAACAGAAATTTACTTAAACGCCGTAGAAACTGCTTTAAGCCGCGGGAAATCTGCAATTATGCTTGTGCCTGAAATTTCCCTTACAGCCCAGTTTGTAGAAATTGTTAAAGGCAGGTTTGGGGAACTTTGCGGCGTTTGGCATTCGGGCATTACAAATGCTCAAAAGTATAAACTTTGGAAAGGGGCTTTAGAGGGCAACATAAAAATAATGATTGGCGCGCGAAGCGCGATTTTTGCGCCGTTTAAAAATGTAGGCGTTATAATAATTGATGAAGAACATGAAAATACTTATAAGCAAGAACAAAAACCGTCGTACTGCGCTAAAAACGTAGCGATGTGGCGCGGAAAATTTCATAATGCGGCGGTGGTGTTCGGCTCTGCAACGCCCTCGCTTGAAACTTATGCCCGCGCGGCAAACGGCAGTGTGGAACTTATAGAGCTGCCCGAGCGCGTAGATAAAAAACAACTGCCCGAAGTAAAAATAATTTCCACAAAAGGAAGGTTTTTTAAAGACGGCAAAGTTTTGCTGCCTGAAAGCGTAGAGGCAATTTCAAGGGCGCTCTCAAGGCGCGAACAGGTGATAGTTTTTTTAAACAGGCGAGGCTTTAGCCCGTCGGTAATGTGTAAGACTTGCGGTAATGTTTATCAGTGCGGGGATTGTTCCGTGTCTATGGCATACCACAAAAATCCCGAACACCTGAAATGCCACTACTGTGCAAATACAAAAAAACTTCCCGTTACCTGCCCTATATGCAAAAGCAAAGAGTTTTCAATTTTTGGTACGGGTACGCAAAAAATAGAACATGAACTCCAGAGCATTTTTAAACACGCAAAAATTTTTCGGTTAGATTCAGACACCGCTACAAGCAAAACCGTTTACGAAAAAGCTTACCGCGGGCTTAAAGACGAACATTACGACATTTTGCTAGGCACCCAAATGATAGCCAAAGGGTTTGACTTTCCTAATGTCAGCCTTGTAGTAGTTGCAGACGCCGATACGTCTATATACCTGCCGGACTTTAAATCTGCCCAGCGCACGTTTGAACTTATAACACAAGTGGCGGGCAGGTGCGGACGCGGGCAAAGCCACGGAAAAGTTATAGTGCAAACATCTAACCCCAGCCACTATGCGCTTGAATGCGCCGCCAAGCACGACTATAAAACTTTTCAAAATATTGAAAACGGTATAAGGGAAAAATTTAATTATCCGCCCTACTGTGAGCTTGCAAAGCTTACCTTAAGAAACGCTAAAGAGTCCGTCGCCGCGCGTGACGCCGACGCCCTTTGCGACGCGCTTACAAATTTTGCTAAAGCGCAAAGGCTTCCGGTAAAGTTTATAGGGCCTTCAAGCGCTTATATTTCTAAGCTTAACAATACTTACAGGTACAATATTGTGCTTAAAGGCTCG
>WQVR01000032.1 GCA_009785775.1 Candidatus Proendomicrobium guianensium | reverse complement strand
TGAGGGTGAAACCCTTGCCTGCGGTACGGGCGTAACGGCTTCGGCTTGCATAAGCGGTATAAAAGGCTTTGTGAAGTCTCCCGTTAATATTACCGCCCGCGGTGGAGACAACCTTAAAGTTTCTTTCGATATAACAAAAACCAAAGGTAAGGTAAATGTTACAAACGTTTACTTAGAAGGACCCGCCGTAGTAAGCTTTAAGGGAGAAGTTGTAATTTAGTTTATATAAAATAAAGTTTTATAAGGGGAATATAATGTTTTCAGGTGTACTCACTGCGATAGTTACGCCTTTCAAAAACGGCAAAGTAGACTATGACGCCTTGGAAAAAAATATAGCTTTTCAGCACGCAAACGGCGTTGACGCTATTGTGCCTTGCGGCACAACAGGCGAAAGCCCTACCTTAACCTATGACGAACACGAAGAAATAATAGAATTTTCTGTTGCCCGCGCTAAAGGCAAAATGCAGGTGCTTGCCGGCACTGGCTCTAACTCTACCGACGAAGCCTTGCGTTTTACAGCACACGCAAAAAAAGTGGGCGCAGACGGCGCTTTAATAGTTACGCCATACTACAACAAACCCACGCAAAAAGGCTTGTATTTGCACTTTAAAAAAATAGCCGACTCTGTGGATATCCCAATAATGATTTACAATATTGCAAGCCGTACAGGCGTAAACGTAGAAACCTCTACGCTAACTAAATTAGCGCACGATTGCAAAAACATAGTAAGCGTTAAAGAAGCTTCAGGCAATCTTGAGCAAATGGGTCAGGTTATATGCGCTAACCCTGAAATGTCGGTAATTTCAGGGGATGACACATTAACCCTGCCTTTAATGGCGGTTGGCGGTTTGGGCGTTGTGTCAGTTTTATCAAATATTATTCCGCAAGACGTAGTAAGCATGGTAAAAGCGTTTAAGGTAGGCGACACAAAAAAAGCTAAAGAACTGCACTTAAAAATGCTGCCGCTTGCAAAAGCAATGTTTATTGAAACTAACCCGCAGCCTATAAAAACGGCTATGAGCTTGCTTGGGCATTGCGAGGCAGAAGTAAGGCTCCCCATGTGCGAAATGGAAGAAGCTAATAAAGCAAAACTTGTCGAAGCTTTAAAAAATTACGGACTTAAGGTATAAGAGGTTTGTTATGAGAATAGTATTAGCGGGTGCAATGGGACGTATGGGAGAAGCTATACGTAAATCTGCCGCAGATAGTGCAATACCAATTCCAGTAGGAATTGAACATTCAGGACATGAATATGTAGGCAAAGAAGTACATACTTTAGATATGCCACACATGTATGTGTTTTCATCCGAAAAAATAGATGAAGCTCTTTCCCAAAGCGATGTTTTAATAGATTTTACTTCCATAGAAGCCACATTGAAAAATATTGAAGCCTGCGTAAAAGCAAATGTAGGTATAGTTATTGGCACAACGGGTTTTTCGGAAGCACAAAAACAAGTTATTGTAGAATCCTCAAAAAAAATACCCGTGGTGTTTTCGCCTAATATGTCTGTAGGCGTTAATGTGCTTTTTAAGTTGGTAGAAGAAGCCGTAAAAAAAATGCCGGGGTATGATATTGAAATTGTAGAACTTCACCATAATAAAAAGAAAGACTCTCCCTCTGGCACAGCGGCAAAACTTGCCGAAGTGGCAGCACAGGCTCGCGGCGGTACGCATTTTTTATACGGGCGTGAAGGTATAATAGGCGAGCGTGACAAAAACGAAATAGGCGTAATGGCAGTGCGCGGCGGAGATATTGTTGGCGAGCATACCGTTTACCTTGTAGGCAACGGAGAACGTTTAGAACTTACCCATATGGCGCAATCGCGCGATAATTTTGCTAACGGTGCTGTTAGGGCTGCAGTGTGGCTTGAAGGAAAACCAGCAGGGCTTTATACAATGAAAGATGTTTTAGGTTTATAATAAGGAGAACTCAATGGAAATTAAGCTTAGCGAAAAACTAAAAAAACTGCCGCCTTATATTTTTATAGAGATAGACAAAAAAAAGCAAGCGGCTATAGATAAAGGCGCGGATATTATTTCTCTTGGCGTGGGCGATCCTGATATGTCTACCCCGCAACATATAGTAGAATCTATGCAAAAAGCGGTGGCAGACCCTAAAAACCATCACTATCCTATGGGTACGGGGCTTTTAAGTTTCAGGCAAGCTGTAGCAAGTTGGTTTCAAAAACGCTTTAACGTAACTTTAAATCCTAAAAATGAAATTGCCGCTTTGCTGGGTTCTAAAGAAGGCATAGGGCACACCCACTTAGCTTTTATCAACCCCGGTGATGTTGTGCTTATTCCCGAACCGGGCTATCCCGTTTACAATACAGGTACAATATTTACAGACGGCGTGCCTTACTTTATGCCTCTGCTTGAAAAAAACGGTTTCTTGCCTGATTTAGAGGCAATTCCCGAAGATGTAGCAAAAAAAGCAAAACTAATGTTTTTAAATTATCCTAATAACCCCGCTTCAGCCGTTGCGACAAAAGAATTTTTTTCAAAAATTGTGGCATTTGCAAAAAAATATAATATTATAGTTTGTCATGACGCTGCTTATAGCGAGTTATATTACGAAAGTAAGCCCATAAGCTTTTTGGAAGTTGAAGGCGCGCGCGATGTTGGCGTGGAGTTTCACTCTCTGTCAAAAACTTACAATATGACTGGTTGGCGTATAGCTTGGGTTTGCGGTAACCCTGATATTGTGGGCGCTATTGTTAAAGTTAAAGATAATTACGATTCAGGCGCTTTCCAAGCTGTGCAAGAAGCAGCAATTACCGCGCTTACTGCTTCGCAAGACTGCATTGAAGAGTTTAGAAAAATTTATAAAGAACGCCGCGACGTATTAGTTGACGGCTTAAATAAATTGGGGTGGAATGTTACAACTCCCGAAGCCTCTTTTTATGTTTGGGCGAAAGTTCCTAAAGGGTATAAGTCTGCAGACGTTGTAGGTAAACTTTTAGACGAAGCCGCGATAGTTTGCACCCCCGGTAACGGGCTTGGCGAAAGCGGCGAGGGTTATGTGCGCTTTGCGCTTACTGTTCCCGTAAGCCGCATTAAAGAAGCGCTTGAAAGAATTGCAAAAATACAGTGGTAAAAACAGTTTATTTAGGTTTAGGTTCTAATATAGGCTCAAGGCGCAATAATATAAATTGCGCCTTGGCTTTTTTACAAGCAAAGCTTGCCATAATAAAGACTTCATCTATTTATGAAACATCAGCCGTGGGCGGCGTAAAACAAAGAAATTTTTTTAATTGCGCTGTTAAAGCAAAAACAAAGCTATCGCCTTATGAGCTTTTAAAGTTTGTAAAAGGTATCGAGGGCGCCATGGGAAGGGCTAAAACGGTAAAGTGGGGCCCGCGTTTAATAGACATAGATATATTATTTTATTCTGATAAAGTTATAAAAGGGTCAAACACCCTGACTCTGCCTCATAAAGAAGTTTTAAACAGGCTTTTTGTGTTAACACCTCTAAACGATATAGCCGCAAATTTTACTCACCCCGTTATAAGGCAAAAAATAAAAACCCTTTACAATAATGCATTGTTGACACTACCACGCCAAAAGGTTAAAATAATAGCTTGAGTCACCGTTAATAAAAAACAAAGGGCAGATATGCGTAAAAAAACAGTATTAACATTGTCTGAAATGAAAGCAGCAAAGCAAAAAATAGCCGTTCTTACGTGCTATGATTTTGCCATGGCAAAAATACTTGCAAAAACAGATATAGATGTCTTACTTGTGGGCGATTCTTTAGGCATGGTTAAGCTGGGGTATGCAAATACTTTGCCCGTAACAATGGAAGACATGATTTCCCATTGCGCTTCTGTACGCCGCGGCGCGCCGGAAGCGTTTATAATTTGCGATATGCCGTTTATGTCTTATGAAAGTTCTGTCAGTACCGCCGTAGAAAACGCCGGCAGGCTTATAAAAGAAGGTTGTGCAGACGCTGTAAAGCTTGAAGGCGGTAGGGAAATGGCTGAAACTGTAGAAGCAATAGTAAATGCCAAAATACCAGTCGCGGGGCATGTGGGGCTTATGCCGCAAGCTGTAAACGCAATGGGCGGTTATAAAATACAAGGTAAATGCGAAACTTCAAGCCAAAAAATATTTGAGTGTGCCGCAATACTTGAGGAATCCGGCGCAAGCCTGCTTTTTGTAGAATGCGTGCCAAGTGAGCTCGCGCAAAAAATTACACAAAAGGTAAATATACCTGTTATAGGTATAGGCTCGGGCAAAGAAACTGACGGGCAGGTATTAGTTTTAGATGATATGCTTGGTTTAAATGCCGCAGCCCCAAAATTTGTAGAACGTTTTGCCGCGTTAGAAAAAGATGTTGAAAACGCAGTAAGCAGTTATGTAGCTTCGGTAAAAATGTCAACAACGAAATAAAAGGAATATAAGCATTAAATGAAAGTTATAAGAAATCCGCAAACTTTGCAAAAAATATGCTTGAAGCTTGCGGGCAAAAATATAGGTCTTGTACCCACAATGGGTGCGTTGCATGCGGGGCATTTATCTTTAATAAAAAAATCGGTAGCGCAAAATGATGTTACAATAGTTTCAATTTTTGTTAACCCTAAACAATTTGCTCCGGGGGAAGATTACTTGAAATATCCCCGACCGTTAAAAAAAGATTTAGAAATTTGCCGTACCGCTAAAGTTGATTACGTTTTTGCGCCAAGCCCTGAAGATATGTATAGCAACGAGCATTTAACTTATGTTGAGGTTTTAAAAACAGGCGAACGCCTGTGCGGCATGTCGCGTGAGGGGCATTTTAAAGGCGTGGCAACCGTTGTGGCAAAGTTGTTTAATATTACTTTTGCAGATAATGCCTATTTTGGTTTAAAAGATTTTCAACAGTTAAAAGTAATACAACAAATGGCGCGCGACCTTAACTTTAAAACCCGCGTTATTGCCTGCCCTACGGTGCGTGAGAGTGACGGGCTGGCAATGTCTTCAAGAAATGTTTATCTGACTGCGCCTGAACGCGCCCAAGCTTTAAAAATAAGCGCTGCTTTGCAGAATGCAAAAGGTAAAAAGATTCAAACAGTCAAAAACTTTGTAAAAAATGAAATTTCAAAAATAAAAAATGTTAAAATAGACTATATAGAACTTTTAGACGCGCGTAATTTGCAAAAAACTTCAGCCAAAACAAAAGAAATCGTTATAGCTGTTGCCGTTTGGGTAGGCAAAACAAGGCTTATAGATAATATGATTTTTAAAGTATAAACTTTAGTCTTAAGGAGAAAGTTATTATGAAAAATTTTTTTAGAAGGAAGTATTTGGTAAAGCCCGGCATACAAATACGTTATATTATTATTTTGGGTATTGTAATGATAGTTGCGAGCGCGCTTGTGTTTTTTATTTTTTTCGACGCGCTTATGCGCTCTCCCGGTATGGACCAGCTAAGCGCCGGCGCAATGGCCAACTTCCAACGTACCTATATGACGGGATTTTTCTGGGTAACAATACTGTTCGCGCTTTTTGTTTTAACACAAAGCGTGTTTTATTTTCACCGTATTATAGGCCCGTTATTTTATTTTGAAAAAGTTATGAAAAGTTTAGCCTCGGGTGATTTTAGCGTAAAAGTGCATTCCCGCCAAAAAGATGAAACTAAAGAACTAGCCGCCCTTATAAACACCTTGGCGGATAATACAAGAAAATCTGTATTAGCCGACAGAGAACTTATAAAACAAGCCACAGTAGCCATGGACGCAGGCGACAATAAAAAAGCTAAAGAGCTTTTAGAAAAGGTTAGTTTGTGGGCTAAAGTCGAAAGCTAAAATACTTCCTCTTTTTCGTTTATACTTTGTTGCGCACAGGCTAACGTACGACGTTTTACTTCAAAGTACGTTTCGTCTGTGCGCGCCTAGTCTAAACGAAAAATCATTCGTATTTATAGGCTATTGGTAAAATGATAAAAACTGATTATCTGGTAATAGGTTCCGGTATTGCGGCTTTAAGTTTTGCTCTTAAAGCCGCAAAAAATGGTAAGGTTGCCCTTATTACAAAGCGTGAATTGCCTGATTCTTGCACGGTGCGTGCACAAGGCGGCGTGGCGTGTGTGAGTGATCCCGACGACAGCTTTGAGCGCCATATTGAAGATACAATTACCGCTGGCGCGGGGCTTTGCAGGCGCGATATAGTTGAAAAAGTTATTAAAGAGGGTCCTGCACGCATAGAAGAACTTATTGCGCTAGGCGTAAAGTTTAGCACAAAAAGCTATCAGAGTTCCGAATTTGAACTTGGACTTGAAGGCGGCCATTCTATGCGCCGTATTTTGCATTCCGGCGACATCACAGGCGCCGAGATTGAACGTGTTTTAGCCAATAACGCGCAAAAAAATAAAAACATTACCATATATGAACATCACGCCGCGCTTGATTTGATAACCGAAAACGGTAAATGCGTAGGCGCTTATGTTTTTAATTCTTGCCAAAATAAAATAGAAATTTTTGCGGCAAGAATTACCGTGCTTGCAACGGGCGGCGCCGGTAAAGTTTATTTGTATACTTCCAACCCCGACGTTATCACCGGAGACGGCGTTGCTATGGCTTATCGCGCGGGCGGGCAAATAGAAAACATGGAATTTGTGCAGTTTCATCCTACGTGCCTGTATAATCCTGTGGCAAAATCCTTTTTAATTTCGGAAGCTGTGCGCGGTGAGGGCGGTATTTTAAAACTAAAAAACGGTCAGCCTTTTATGCAGCATTACCACCCGTTAAAAGAGCTTGCCCCGCGCGATATTGTAGCCCGCGCTATAGATAAAGAGCTTAAAACTTCCGGCGACAGTTTTGTATATTTAGATATCACGCACAAAAGCAGAGAGTTTCTTATAAAACGCTTTCCTAACATATACGCAAAATGTTTAGAATTCGGTATGGACATGTCAAAAGACATGATACCCGTTGTACCCGCCGCTCATTATTTTTGCGGCGGTGTGAAAACTGATGAATACGGCCGTACAAATATTTCCAATTTACTTGCCATTGGTGAAGCCGCCTCAACGGGACTTCACGGCGCCAACCGGTTGGCTTCTAATTCTTTGTTGGAAGCCTTGGTGTTTGCCCACAGGGCTTTTGAAGCCGCGCGTGATATTCCAAAGGAAATGCCTTCCGGCGATTTTGCTAAATGGCAGCACAATGCGGATAATTACAATAAACGTTCTACATCTTTCGTGCAAGACTGGCATGATATAAGGCGCATAATGTGGGATTATGTGGGAATTGTGCGCTCAGACGAACGTTTGCAAAAAGCTTATAAACGCATAGCGCTTGTGCGCGCCGAAATTAAAGAATACTTTGGCGCCTCAAAGTTAAACACGGATATGATAGAATTAAGAAATATTGCCGACATTGCCGAAATTGTTATACTGTCTGCCCTTAAGCGTAAAGAAAGCCGCGGGCTACACTATAACACTGACTATCCAAAAACTTCAGATAAAGTGCAAAATACGCTAGTAACGAAAAATTAAAGGTACTAAAAAACTATGGACGTAATAAAAATTCGCGGTGCGCGTCAGCACAATTTAAAAAATATTGATTTAGACATTCCAAGAAACAAGCTTGTTGTGGTAACGGGGCTTTCAGGTTCGGGCAAGTCATCTCTTGCTTTTGACACAATTTATGCCGAAGGTCAGCGGCGTTACGTTGAATCTCTTTCGGCATATGCCAGACAGTTTTTAGAACTTATGGAAAAGCCCGACGTAGATATTTTAGAAGGGCTTTCGCCGTCTATATCTATAGAACAGCGCAATCCTTCGCACAACCCACGCTCTACCGTCGGCACGGTTACCGAAATTTACGACTATTTAAGGCTTTTATACGCCCGCACAGGTACGCCGCACTGTCCTGACTGTGGCAAGGTTGTAGTGCCCCAAAGCGCACAGCAAATTACAACTGAAGTTATGAAATTGCCACAAGGTACGCTTATTTATGTTATGGCGCCGGTAGTTCGCGGACATACGGGAACTTATGAAGAACTTTTCGCTCGGCTTTTAAAGCTTGGCTACAATCGAGTACGTGTCGACGGAAATGTTTACAGTTTAGATGAGAAAATAGCGCTAGACCGTTATAAAAAACATACCATAGAAGTGTTGGTAGACAGAATAAAAATAGAAAACTCTTCCAAGAGCCGCCTTGC
>WQVR01000031.1 GCA_009785775.1 Candidatus Proendomicrobium guianensium | reverse complement strand
TCCTATCATAACTGCTTGCAGGCGCTTACACAAAAATTTTCGCTCATAATTGTTTTTTAAAATTCCTTTTAATTCAAACAGTTTTTTCATACGGCTATCTATTATTTTAGCGTCTATTTTGTCAGGCATTAAAGACGCTTTTGTGCCGGAACGGTTAGAATATCTGAAAACGTGCATATCCGAGGGCGTTACGCCCTCTTTTATAAAACTAAATGTATCATTAAAATCATACTCGGACTCACCCGGAAAACCCGTAATAATATCTGTAGTTATGGCAATGTCAGGCATTTGGCTCCTTAATTTTTCTATAGTTTTTTTATAAAAAAACCTTGAATAACCACGCCCCATTTGCTTTAAAATTTTATCTGAACCGGATTGCAACGGCACGTGAACATGACGGCACAGTTGCGCGGGATTATTTTTAAAAATTTCTATAATTTCATTGGTAATTTCTGTTACTTCTATAGATGAAAGCCTTACCCTTAAAGGCAAATTCGCCCTTACTATTTCATTAAATAAATTATCAAGCCCGTACAAATACTTGCCAACGTGAATTCCCGTTAAAACAATTTCAGCGTGTCCTTTTGCAGATAAGCCTGAAATTTCGTCAATAACGGTTTCAATTGGTTTACTCCAGTTTTTGATACGCACATAAGGTACTATACAATACGAGCAAAAGCTCTCGCACCCGTCTTGAATTTTCACAAAAGCGCGCGATTTGCCGGCAGAGTTTTTTACAACTTGCCTGTCAGGTTCTAAAAATAAAGTTTCTTTGTTTTTGATAATTTGTATCTGCGGGTATTTTTCAGGCGGTAAAGTTTGCGCAAGGCACCCTGTTAAAATTATTTTGGGATTATGAGGCATTTTTGAATGTTTGCGAATAAAATACTCACACTCTTTATCGGCATTTTCGGTAACCGTGCAGGAATTTATAATTATAATATCTGCTTCATAAATATCGGCAGTTATTGCATTGCCGCCAGCAATAACAAAATCGCCTATAAGGCGGGTTTCGTACTGATTAACTTTGCAACCGTAAGATTGGATAAAGATTTTTTTGTTTGATAAATTTTTCATTATTTTTAAAGTTTAAGCCTATACAAAATTAAGCTTCGGCAAGATTTATTATAAGCGCCGCGCATACAATAGCGGCGGTTTCAACGCGCAAAATGTTTTTTCCAAGCGCCGCGGTAACCGCGCCCAAATTTAGCGCAGTTTCTACTTCAGCACTGCTAAAGCCCCCTTCAGGACCTATAAAAATGTTTATGTTTTCAGTTAAAATCTCTTTTGATACCACTTTAACCAAAGACGGCGCGCCGCCCTCGTAGGCCATAATTTTTAAGCCCTCAACCTGCATAGCGTTTTTAAAACTTGCGGGTGTTGCAAGCGCCATAATATCTGCCCTGCCGCATTGGCTTGAGGCAGCTATTGAAATTTTATTTAAACGTGCAATTTTGTTAGGAGAAAAGCTTTCAGCAATGCTACGCTCTGTAATTAAAGGAACTATTTTATGCACGCCGAGTTCTGCGGCCTTTTCTAAAAGCCATTCAAACTTATCGGCTTTTGGTATTGCGGTGTAAAGCGTTACCTTACACGCGGGAGGCACAAACGGCAAGCTTGAAATTATTTTACCCTCTACAAGCGTTTTAGATATTTTTGTTATACGCGCGCGGTAAGTTTTGCCTGTCCCGTCGAAAATGTTTATAATATCGCCTACACAAAACCTGCGCACGCTACAAAGGTATCTGGCGCCGTCGGCATTCATTACAAAAGTATCACCAACTATATTTTGCGGCTCTGTGTAAAAATGCGGCATGTTTCAACTTCCTTATACTTTATTTTAATTCCACCCGCAAAATGCGCAAGTACTTATGGCTCTTCTAACGCGGGGACTGCCATCTGTTAACTTTGGACTGTACCGTATGCGATATCTCGACAAGTCCGGCAAAAGATTTTCAGACGTAAGATTCCATGCACTATCTGAAAAATCACCGGAAAAATCGTCAGACAGTACAAACAGGCTTCTTATTTTAACTTCACTTTCACGGCTTAAAACAATCGGAATAAAGAAAGACATTAACGGAAAAGACAAGTGGGGCAAATAGTTTGTTTCTATCCTTACGCTTTGCAAACTAAACTGTGAATTTAAATACAGTAAAGTCATTTTAAATTTTTCGCCCCAATACAAAAAATTAATAGAAAAACTTATTAGCAGAATAATTGAAAAAATCCACAGTACGCCAAAACGGACTTTCAGCTTAAAATACCAAAAAATGCCCGCGCCAAACGCAAATAAAATAGGATACAACAAACTTGCCAACCTTCCTGCTATATTAGCCACCAACTGTTCGCAACAAAACATCGGTATCGGCGAAAAGTAGAAAAAACTGAAATTGTCCAGCCATGGCAACTGCTTTCGGAAAGCATACAGCGTATAATTTAATAATCCAAGTCCGAAAGCAACCGATATAACAGCCCCAAGCATATAGTAAATTTTTTTATTCCTAATGGCGCTTATGGCAAGCGCTAACAGCATAAATATAATTACTATGTAATTTTGGATAAGTATCCAGTAAACAGCGTCCATAATATATCCGCCATGGTGGCTGGGACGAAAAAACAAGTACGCCTGATAAAAAAAACACAGCCCCAATAAGATAATGCTTATATGCATGAAGCGCGGCACAGAACCTGAATGTTTTTTTATTTTAATTACCGCAAGCAAAATTAAAGCCGGCGCAAAAAACAGCGCCGTCTCATAACTTTTTATAAGTATCAAAATTGATATTATTAGCACACTAATTTTAACACGCGATATTTTTGATAAATCATTAAACAAATATATTGAAAAAATTATCCAAAACAACATCCCTGCATACATTGCAGTATGCCAAAGTGAAAAAGGCAAGAAGCTTTTACATAAAAGGTAGGATAGCAGAGGAAAAACAAACCAGATTTTTTTATTTTTAGGTATAACAAGATAATTTACAAAAAGCAGTAACAACGAAAAGAAAGACACCCAAAAAGACGTAATACGCAACATAAAAGGTAAATCTACCGAGCCTGCCAGTTGCATTAAATTCATAGGCAACATTAACAGAAATTGTATTGCCCATCTGGAATCTGTAAAGCGAACTAAACCATAAAAGTAATCTCTAAATCTTGAAAACAAGGAAGAATACAAATAAATAAGCATATCGGCTTCTAAAAACACATAAAAAAAACCGCCAAAAGCGTATACAACAAAAAGCACGGCAAAAAACACCATGCTTAACTTAGCGGCAGTAAGTTTTTGGGCAAAATTTTCTATGATGTTATAAATAGAGGCAAAGGGTTTAAGAAGTATTTTTATTGTCATTTATTTTTAACCAAAAGCCTCCAAAAGGCTTTTAGTTTTATAAAAAATTCGTCAATACTGGAAAGTCCTGCCAAGTAGCTCATTACGCGCGAAAATCTTAAATAAAAGCGCCTGTAGGCGTATTTGTGGTATTTTGTAAGCTGGTCTATGGTAAAAAACTCACCCCAGTGATCAACGTAAAACTCCGTAGTGGGATTTGCGCAAAAATCTTTCCACCTTTGCGGGTCAACAAGCCCTTTTTTAAAAGCGTTCTCATATATGGGTGTATTGGGGTGAAGCATTAAAACCGAAAATTGCGCATTTGTAGGATTTAATTCTATTGCAAAATCTACGGTATGTTTGATATCGCTTTCAGTTTTATCAGTAGGCGTTCCTAAAATAAAATTTGCCGTTGTTTTTATTTTTAATTTGTTACACAAAGCAAACGTTTTTTTTATTTGCTCAACCGTGGTGCCTTTATTTAAAACGCTAAGACCCTCATCCGTGCCGTATTCCACCCCGAAAGATATAAACCTGAGACCCGCTTTTTTGGCCTCTGTAAGACACTCTTCGGTTATGCTGTTTACCCTGCCGCGAAAATCCCATGTAATACGTAAATTTCGTTTAATAAGTTCTTGGGAAAATTCTATTACCCTTTGGGCATTTATATTAAACGTATCATCATAAACATGAAATTCTTCGTAACCTTCTGTTATACACTGCTCTATTTCATCTACAACGTTTTTTATCGAACGCGCGCGGTATTGTTTATAAGGAACATCGCAATAGGAGCATTTGTAAGGGCAGCCCCTGCTTGTTATTATACTTGTAAGCTTTTTTGAAACCCCTAAAATACTATAGTACGGTATATGACTTGTATATTTTCTTGCCGGAAAAGGAAGTTCATCTAAATTATCTACATATGTAGAATCAAATTTTACAGGGCTTGCAAAACAACCCTCTTTGCAAGTAGCGGGCGGTAATTTTTTTACGGACTCTTTTGTATACACGCCTGAAATTTTGTTTAGGGTGCTATCAGCCTCAAGCGCTTTAACCAATTCCAAAAAAGCTACTTCGCCTTCGCCTACTATTATTGAGTCAACCGTGGCAATGTTTATCGCTTCAAACGGAAATGCCATAACATGGTGCCCGCCCAAAACCAGGTGCGCTTTAGGCATAACCGCGCGTGCTGTTTGCAAAGTTTTTACGACATCAACTAAATCAACAGAGTAGCTTGTTATGCCTATAATGTCAGGTTGAATTTTGAGGATTTTATCTGCAAGGGAGTTGTAAGATATTTCTTCGGCGGCACAATCTAATAAGTATACACTGTGTTGCGGAGCGTGTTTTTCAATATAAGCGGCTATATATAAAAGTCCAAGCGGCGGGAACTTGCCAAAATCGGCAACAGTCAGCCCGTGCTCTTTTTCTTTTCTATACCAATGCACAACGTTTTGCGCAGGCGGATTAACCAATAAAATTTTCATGAAGTAAATTGTAGCAAATTTTAATTATGTCGACTAAGCCTTTTTAGAACTTCAAACGGTATATACTGCCTTGTGTCTGACCTAAGCATATTTAAAAAACTTTCACAATAATTTATCCCAAACCTAGACAAATCAGGCAAAGTGTCTACCGAACTTGCAATATTACCTGCGACACAACCATATAATCTGTCACCTTGTGGCAGTACAAGTACACTTTTTACAGAGCTGTTTTTAGCGTACAGACTTGGCAAAAACAACGAAAGTATCGACTTTGAAGAATACCATCCGGAAGGCATTTTTACTTTTGCCGTAACGCTTTGTAACAAATAAGTTTTTTGCCTTAACTCAAAATCAAGTTGCGCGCCCAAATACGTTGAATTAACCACAAAGCTTAAAAGCAATGCAAAGGTCAACAATTGCAACATGTAAAACCTTATGTCTAACCTAAACAAGTACAGCAACACCATTAAACCTGAAAAAGCCAATGGCGCAATTATGTTTAAAGCCCTGTTTCTATTGGAATAAGCCATAATGCTTGTTGCGTCAAAGTACGAAAAAAACAGCAAATTTTCATACAGAAATACGGCAAAAAAAACAAGCCCTACCGCAAATAACGCATTTAAAATAAAAAAATACTTATTTTTTACATTTATAAAAGAAAAAACAACCGCAACTGCCGTTACTAAAAAAACTGCTTGAATTGTTGTATCGCCAATACAAGAAATAAGCGAATCTTTAATCCCCGAACCCGCATGAACCGGGTTTGCTATAACATATATTTGATAAATTACACATACTAACAGAATTGCCGCGTTTGTCAAAAGCAAAACTTTAGCACGCGTTGAAATGCTTTTTTCGCACGCGTATTTATAAATAATTACCCCCATTATTATGGGCGCAAAAAAAACAGCCGATTCATAACTGCGTATAAGCAAAAAAGATAAAATGTTAAGTATTACAAGTCTAGTGGGTGAAATTGTTTTAATATCTGAAACAAGATAAGTTGCAAAAACAGCAAAAAAAATAGCCGCCGCTACATGCGAAGTATGCCAAAGGGTAAACGGAATAAAATTTTTGCATATTAAAAAAGACAAAAGCGGGAAGACAATCCAGTTTTTTTTATTTTTTGGCAGTAAAAAATAATTTATTCCTATAAAAATTACGGGCAAAAAGGAATGCCAAAAAGATTGTAACCTCACTATAGTTTTTAAATCTGTTATAGCAAAGATTTCTCTTACCCATATTATAGGCGTCCAAAGGAGAACTTGCGCAAAAATTCTTGAATCTGTAGGGCACCCAGCTATATTTTGAAGTAGGGCGTCGTAAAACCAGAGCAATCCGTCACTGTTAAGCACTGTATGAAAATATCCGTTTATTACCGATACGCCGGCAAGCACGGCAAAACAAAATATAAAAAACTTGCCTTCTAAAAAACCGCTTATTCTTTTTACTATCATTTGTTTTTAGCAAGCCTTTTTAAGTTTGGCATTTTATTTAAAAAGTTTTTTAAAAAAGTTGTCCGAGCTGTACTCTTGGTCTTTAGGTATTTCATCCATGGCTTTGGCATATTCAAACAGAGCGCGTTTTTGCGCGTCTGTTAAGCCTTTAGGCACGCTAACATTAACACGCACAAACATATCGCCGCGGGAACGCCTGCCAAGCCGTGGAAAGCCTTGCTCTTTAACCCTGAGCACCGTAGAACTTTGCGTACCCGGGTTAATTTTTACTTTAACAAAATTTTCAACCGTGGGCACTTCAACTTCTGCGCCAAGAGCGGCTTGGGCATAGGTAATGTCTATATTTGTGTATAAATCGTCTTCCTGACGTTGAAAACGGGGGTCTTTTTTTAAACGCACAACAACATAAAGGTCTCCCGCGGGAGTGCCATGCGCGCCGGCATTACCCGCGCCTGAAACGCGCAAAGAAGTGCCGTCATTAACGCCTTGAGGTATACGCACTTTGAGCGAATGGTGTTTTTTAACCGTGCCTACGCCATTACAAGACGGGCAGGGATTTTCTATTACTTCGCCGGTGCCGGCACATTTCGGGCAGGGTTGGGAAACAGAAAAAAAGCCTTGATTAACGCGCACATGCCCCATGCCTTTGCACTTACTGCAAGTTTTAACGGAAGAGCCTTTGCGCGCGCCTGAGCCGCCGCAACCGGAGCAAGACTCTTTACGGGGAATGTTTATTGTAACTTCAGCGCCTTTCATGGCGTCTAGCATTGAAACTTCAAGGTCGTATCTTAAATCTTCGCCGGTACGCGGTTTTTGGCGGCGTCCGCCCATACCGCCGCCTCCGAAAATATCGCCAAAGATATCTCCGAAAATATCGCCCATGTTTGAAAAGTCGCCGTATTGTCCATATCCGCCCGCACCGCCGGGCCCGCCGCCTGAAACACCCGCGTGACCAAAACTGTCATAAGCAGACTTTTTTTGACTGTCTGATAAAACGCCGTAAGCTTCGCTGATTTCTTTAAATTTTTCTTCAGCGGCTTTATCGCCCTGATTTTTGTCGGGGTGATATTTTAGCGCGAGTTTTCTAAACGCCGCTTTAATTTCATCTTGATTGGCGTGCTTTGGAACGCCAAGAATTTCATAATAATCACGTTTCATTTAATATTTACCCATACATTTAAAAAATCTTTTGCCGTTTCGCGTATTGTTGACGCCTGCGGCAACATACGCGTTTGTGCCTTTGCGCTTGTTCAGTGGGTTGCCAACCTCTTGCCGTTGTGCAACCTACTGCCAAGCGCCCGCGCTTTTTGGTTACTTTTTGCCGCCGCAAAAAGTAATACTGGGGGTTTCAAAGGGGGCAGGTATCGCCCCCTTAAAATTATTTCTTGTCGTCTTCAACAACTTCCGCGTCTACAACATTATCCTGCGGGGCGCTTTGGGCATTTTGATGTCCGCCGCAGTCTGCGCCGTTTTGCGTACCACAACCTTCAGCACCGCTTTGCGGGGCTTGTTTTGCCTGCGCGTCTTTATAAATAACTTCGGCAAGTTTGGGGCTTGCGGCAGAAAGTTTTTCTTTAGCCGCTTTTATGGCTTCAACATCTGTGCCTTTCAAGGCTTCTTTAACGTCTGATATGGCGCGGTCTATAGCAAGGCGTTCATCTTGAGAAATTTTTTCGCCGTGTTCTTTTAAACTTTTTTCGGTTGAATATACCAAGTTGTCCGCTTCGTTTTTGGCTTCTATAGCTTCTTTATTTTTTTGGTCGTCGGCGGCAAATTGTTCCGCCTCTTTTACAAACTTTTCAATTTCATCTTTGGAAAGTTTTGTGCTTGATGTAATTTTTATAGACTGTTCTTTATTTGTGCCTAAGTCT
>WQVR01000030.1 GCA_009785775.1 Candidatus Proendomicrobium guianensium | reverse complement strand
GTTTACCGGTGGCGGAGATAATATGGAAATCAGAGGAACGCGCCAAGGCGACATATATACCAATATAGGCGCGGGCGCAGAATTTAGATTTGCAAGGCAGTGGTCTGTATACGGCGGAGCAAATTTGTTGGGTCAAAACAGGGGTACGGGTTATGCGGGTCGCATAGGTATTAACCACAGATTTTGCCGCCGCACAAGAACCCGTACGGAGCGTACAACTGAACACACAGAAATGACCGCAGAGCATCTCATTGCCGAGCATGTAGAAGAAGTTGCGGGTGTAAAGGAATACGTAGATAGTACACAGGAAATTGTGATTGTTCAGGTTGTGGCGCGTCCCGTGCATATTGATTTACCCGCAACAACCTTTGGTTTTGCAAGCAGTGATATAATGCCTCCATACAAAGCAGTGCTAAGGCGCACAATAGAAAATATAGGCACGGAAAATATAGAACATGCAAATATAACAGGCCATACTTGTTCAATGGGTCCTGCAGAATATAATCAAAGGCTGTCAGAGCGCCGCGCGAATGCCGTAGCAAATTATATGAATCAGTTGGGAGTATCGCGCGAAAGAATGACAGTTACCGGCAGAGGTTTGAGAGAGCCTATAGCCACAAATGAAACGCGCGAAGGCCGCGCCCAAAACCGCCGTACGGAAGTAGAAATAATAAAATCTATAGCTAACTAAAAATAGTAGCACATACAAAAAAAGGCGCTCCTTGCGGGGCGCCTTTGCTATGCTAAAAACTTGATATGTATTATATATTTCTAAATTTAGTATAATAAAATAATATAGTAAACTGAATCAGGAGGCCTAAATGGCAGAGTTAAATTTTACTGAAGCTAATTTTGAAACGGAAGTTATAAAATCGGATATTCCTGTTTTGGTAGATTTCTGGGCACCGTGGTGCGGTCCGTGCAAAATGCTTTCCCCGATTGTAGACGAACTTGCCAAAGAATATGCAGGCAAAGCCAAAGTAGGCAAGCTTAACACAGACGAAAATATGGCGCTTGCTACAAAGTTTCAAATTACATCTATACCTTGCCTTTTAATTTTTAAGGGCGGCAAAGCTGTGCATAAAATAGTCGGCTTTAGGCCTAAAGCCGAAATAAAAAAGGCGCTAGATGACAACTTATAAAAAATTATCACTTGCTTTGGCATTAATGTTTTTGCTGATTGGCGCGCTTTTTGCAAGGGCGACGCGCAGTGCTTCGCCACAAGCCGCTTACGATTTTACTTTACAAGGCATAGACATTACACAAAGTAACGACTTGGGCAACCCCATAAGGCTTTCAGATTTTAGAGGGCAGGTGGTGTTTTTAGAGTTTTTTGCGTCGTGGTGCAGGGCGTGCGTGATTGCAAAGCCCGCGGTAGAAGCGCTGCACATAGCAAATAAAAATAATGACAGTGTAGTTGTTTTGGGTGTTAATTTGTCTGAAAGTCCGTCTGTTGTTGCCCATTTTATGAGGGATAAGGGCATAACCCATAAAGTAGGCATTATGGATAACGTGGGAGCCAGACGGTTCAACGTAACATCTATTCCGACATTTATGATTATAGACCAAAACGGTAACATAGCAAATGTTTACAGAGGCTTTAGGCTCGGCATGGAAAGAACGTGGCAGACAGATATAAATGCCCTGTTGCAATAAAAAATAAACATAAAGGGTAAGGAAACAAAAATGTATGATGTAATTATCATCGGCGCAGGACCCGCCGGACTTACAGCCGCAATTTATGCGGCGCGCGCGCGGCTTAAAACCGTTTTAATTGAAAAAATGGGCGCTGGCGGCCAAGCCGCTATTACAGACGTTTTAGAAAATTATCCCGGTTTTCCAGGGGGCATCAACGGTTTTGAACTTACCCACAAAATGGAAAAACAAGCCAGAGAATTCGGCGTTGAAATTATATACGGTAATGTAGAGCGCGCCGAAATAAGAAGTAAAGCAAAAAGGATATATCTTGCCGACAACACCTATGAAGCCAAAACAGTTATAATAGCAAGCGGTTCTACGCCGAAGCCTCTTGGCGCCAAGGGTGAAGAAAAGTTTATAGGTTCGGGAATTTCTTTTTGCGCCACATGCGACGGTCCTTTTTACAAAGATAAAAATATTATCGTTGTCGGCGGGGGAGATTCTGCCGTGCAGGAAGCTATATATCTTGCCAAAATTGCAAAAATTGTAAGAGTTGTGCATAGGCGCGACAAATTTCGCGCCGCGCCAATACTGGTAGAAAAAATGCAAACTTATAAAAATATTGAAATACTATACGACACCGTTATAGATGAGGTTTTGGGTGTAGACAGGGTAGAGTCGGTAAATATTAAAAACGTGCTTTCAACCCACAGGGCGAATCTTAAAATAGACGGTATGTTTGTTTTTGCGGGCTGGACGCCTAATACCAAATTTTTGCAAGACCAAGGTCTGGATTTAGATATGACGGGCGCTGTGCTAACCGATGAAAACATGAAAACCAACCACCACGGCGTTTTTGCCGCCGGAGACGTGCGCAAAAAAATGCTTAAACAGGTTATAACTGCATGTTCCGACGGGGCGCTTGCCGCCTTTGGCGCCCAGCATTACCTAGACCATAGTATATGAAAACCTTTTATATTATAGACGGCAATGCCTATTTGCACCGGGCATATCACGCTTTGCCGCCTTTAAGTACCTCTAGCGGCATAAGCGTAAACGCAGTATATGGTTTTGTAAAATTGCTTTTAAGAATAAAAAAAGGGTCTGGTACTACTCTTCCCGCGCCTGATTATTTTGCAGTTTGCTTTGACTATCCTTCAAAAAACTTCCGCCATGAAATTTACCCGGACTATAAAGCCACCAGAAAAGCTTTAGAGCAAGACTTAATTACCCAAATGCCCATAGCGCGGGAAGCCGTACGCGCGCTTAATATTTTTACGGCAGAAGTTCAGGGGCTTGAAGCAGATGACTTAATGGCGAAAATGGCATTTTGCGCCAAAAAGGAAAACATTAAAACTGTAATTGTTACCGGCGATAAAGATATTTTACAACTTGTGGGCGAAAATGTTTACGTGTGGAATGATTCTAAAAATATCATATACGACGCGCTTAAAGTTGAAGAAAAATACGGGCTTCCACCCCAAAAACTTCCCTATATGTTTGCCCTTATGGGCGACGCTTCCGACAATGTGCCGGGCGTAAAAGGCATTGGCGAAAAAACTGCGGTTAAACTTATTAAAGAATATGGCAACCTCGAAAATTTACTAAACCACGCGAGTGATATTACCGGAAGAACAGGGGAATTATTAAGAAGCGGCGCAAATGACGCTTTAAAAAGTTTAGAACTTGTAAAACTTTCAGGCGATAAAGTTAATTGTCCCTTTAACTTTAAAGACGCCGAAACCAAGGAAGCAAACACGGCAGAGGCAAATGCTTTTTTTGCAAAGTACGAGTTAAAATCTTTTATTTCAAAAGCCTCGCCCGAGGTACTTTCAGACATTACTGTTAAAAAATCAGCGACCGTTCAGGAAGTATACTCTAAAAAACAATTAAACTTTAACACCGAAATTATAGACACCATCGAGGCTTTAAAAAATCTTGCGCTTGAAATTTCCAAAACAAAACACTTTGCGTTTAAAACTCTTTTAAACAATGCAGATACTTTAAAGCCCGAAATTGCCGGTATAAGTTTTGCCTGCGCCGGTAAAGCTTATTACGTGCCGCTTAACCATAATGACATGATGATTGCCCAAGTTAGCCAAGATGTTTTTGTGCAAGAATTTAAAGAAATTTTTGAAAATAAAAGTATAGAAAAAACAGGGTTTGATTTAAAGCGCGAGCGCAACATATGCAATGCTCTTGGCATTAGCCTTAAAAATATAGCTTTCGACGGTATGCTTGCGGCTTACTGCATAGACCCGTCTAAGCATAATGATGTTTCAAGCACTGCAGAGGCCTATTTAGGTACAACGTTGCCTGATGAAAGTTTTTTAGGCAAAGGTAATAAGAAAAAAGTTTTTTCAGACGCTGAAATAAACCTTGCGGCAAACTTTGGCGGCGCCTGCGCCCTTGCTTCGCTAGAACTTTGCGATACGCTAAAGCATGAAATAAATAAACATAATCTCGGGCATTTGTTTAATAATGTGGAAATGCCGCTTGTGGAAGTTTTGTCTGACATGGAAATACAAGGCATAAAGGTAGACAAAAGCTATCTCGAGCGCTTAAAAAGCGAAATGTCTTCTGAAATAAAACATATAGAAAAGCTTTTATATAAAGAGGCGGGTGTAGAATTTAACATAAACTCAAGCAAGCAAACTTCAGATATTATGTTTAATAAGTTAGGGTTTCCCGCGCTTAAAAAAACTAAAACGGGGTATTCCACCGATGAAGATGTTTTAACGCAGTTGTCTGACAACTACCCTTTTGCCCAAAATCTTTTAAAGTATCGCGAAGTGCAAAAACTTTTAAGTACTTATGTCGAGCCTATAATAGCTTATGAAGAGTATTATGGAAATACCCGTATACATACGGTGTTTAATCAGGCGCTGACAACAACGGGGCGCCTTTCTTCAAGCGATCCTAACTTGCAAAATATACCCGTTAAAACCGCTTATGGCAGGCAAATAAGAGAAGCTTTTGTAGCGGGTGCGGGCAAAACATTTTTTTCTGCGGATTATTCGCAAATAGACTTACGCGTGCTGGCACATATTTCAGAAGACGAGGCTTTAATAAAAGCGTTTAAAAGCGGCGGCGATATTCACGCTTTTACAGCGCGTGAAATTTTTAATATTCCACAAGGCGCGCAAGTAGACGAAAATTTGCGCCGTGCGGCAAAATCTATAAATTTTGGTATAGTATACGGTATGAGCCCTTTTGGACTTTCTAAACAGCTGGGTATTAGCATGGGCGAGGCAAAGAGCTATATAGACAGTTACTTCGCGCGCTATCATGGCGTTAAAGCGTGGATGGAAAAAATTGTTAAAGACACAAAGCGTCTGGGCTATGTTACAACAATTACAGGGCGCGTGCGTTATGTTAAAGAGTTACAATCTTCTAACCACGCTGTGCGCCTTGCGGGCGAGCGCCTTGCGCTTAATACGCCCATACAAGGAAGCTCTGCAGACATTATTAAAATAGCCATGTTAAATATTTATAAAGAGTTTAACAAACAGGGGCTTCAATCTAAACTTTTGCTTCAGGTGCATGACGACCTTTTAGCAGAGATTTCTGATACAGAATTTAATGCGGCTTCAGAAATAATTAAGCGTTCTATGGAAAATGCCGTTACCCTTAAAGTGCCTTTAGAAGTTGGTACCGCACACGGTAAAAACTGGGGGCAAATGAAATGATTATAGGCCTTACCGGAGGTATTGCCACAGGCAAGTCTGAAAGCGCGAAATACTTTAAAGCTTTAGGCGCTTACGTTGTAGACGCCGACAAAATAGCCCGCGCCTTAACAGTGCGCGGCGAGCCGTTACTGGAAGAAATAGTAAAAGCATTTGGTGAAAAAATATTAAAAAGCAACGGAGTTTTAAACAGGCGCGCGGTAGGGGAAATAATTTTTAACGATTACTCTAAAAAACTTAAACTTGAAAGAATTATGCACGCGCGCATAATTGCGGCAATTAGTAATGAGGTTTCAAAAAAAATTAAAAAGTATGATATTGTAATTAACGCGCCGCTTTTGTTTGAAGTGGCGCTAGATAGAATATGCGACAAAATAGTTGTTGTTTATGCCCCGCTTAAAATTCAACGCGCCCGCCTTGCCGCGCGCGACAGGTTAAGCCCTGAACAAATAGATAAACGCATAAATTCGCAAATGCCCATGGACGAAAAAATTGCTATGGCAGATTATGTAATAGATAATTCCACTACAAAAGTTGCCCTTAAAAAGAATGTTGCCGACCTATATAAAATCCTAAAAAAAGACACAATATGAAAAAGGGGGCGATACCTGCCCCCTTTAAAACCCCCAGTATTACTTTTTGTTGCGGCAAAAAGTAACCCAAAAACGCGGGCGCTTGGCAGAGGTTTGCACAAACGGCTAGAGGTTGGCAAACCTCTGGACAAGCGCAAAGGCAAAAGGCATAAAGCAATAAAAATTTCAAAGGCGAAGTAAAAATTAGTTTTGGGAAAGAGTTACGGTAAAAACACTGCCTTGCGAGGGTTTGCTGGTTGCGGTGATGTTTCCGCCGTGCATAATAGCCAGTTGTTTTGCCACGGCAAGCCCCATACCAAGAGACTTTGCGGCTTTAGTGCTAAACATAGGGTCAAAAGCATTAGATAGGGTTTCTTCGTTCATACCTGTGCCGTTATCGGTGATTACCGCCGTTATAATTCCGTTTTGGGCGCTAAGAGATACTGAAATTTCAACACTTTCGCCAGATATGGCATCTTCTGCATTAGAAAATATTTCAGAAAACACCTGTTTTATGCGATCAGGGTCTGCATTTGCCGTAACTCCTGCGGGAATATTTAGTTTAAAAGATACTTTATCATTTTTAAACTTGTCTGCTAAAGCGTTTATAATAACGCCTATATCGCAAGGCAATTTATGCAGTTGTTTTACGCGGGTAGAGTCTAAAATGCTTACTATCATCGCGTCCATTCTGTCTACGGTGTCAGATAGCATTTTTAACATTTTGTTGGGCGTTTCACCCTCAATTTTTATGGCTTTGGTAAAGTAGTAAGCAATATTTTTAAGGCCGGCGAGAGGGTTTTTTAAGTCGTGCGAGGCAATAGCGGCAAACCTTGCCAATACTTCCATTTTTTTGGCGTTAAGCTCTTCTCTTGTAAGGCATATTTCTTTGCCGTTATCCATTTTTTGAACCTTCTGTTATAAGTTTTATAATGTCTACAGGGTCAAAAGGGCGTTGTATATAGCGTATGTTTTGCTGGGAAAGTTGCGCGTTTATCGAAGTTTCATAATCAAACATATAAATGGCTTCACTGTCGGGGAATTGTTTTTTTAACTCTGCGTTAAAAGAAATTAAATTTCCCGATATAAGTTTAGAATCTATAAATACGGTTGAAGTTTTTTTCGCCGAAATGCCCGTAAACGCGTCGTTAACTGTTTGAAAATAGCTTACGTCGTAGCTTTTTGCCGCAAGGGCAAGTTTTAAATTATTAGACTCTAGTATATTGTCGCTTACTATTGCTACGGTAGCCGCACTCGGCGTGTAACCTTTAAATATTGTTTCTATCTGGGTAAGCTTATCTATAAATAATAATTCAGAACTTGCTTCTTTTAAAATACTTTCAGTTTGAGCGCCTACTCCGCCTTCGCCCATAATTGCGATTTTAGCCTTGGGCAATTCAGTTTTTAATAAAAATATTATGGGAGCTAAATCTTCCTCAAAATTTTTATCTATTAAAACAATATCGGGTATTCGGCGCAAAAGAAGCGCTTTAGCGCTTTCAATAGAACCTTGCAAGGTTGCTACCGCGATTTGTTTGATTTTTTTTACTACAGGCTTTGCGGCGTTTAAGTCTTTATCTAATACAAGCACTAACGGTTTAGAACAAATTTCAACAATAGTCTGGAGCATTACGTCTATTTCAAAAGGTTTGCTCACGCAGGCAAAAACTCCAAGCGCAAGGGCTTCGCGGATAAGGTCGTTCATGGCATAAGCCGTCATCATTACGGCGGTTGTGGAGGGCTTGTGAAGGCTTATTTCCCTTAAGGCGTCTACACCCGTAAAGCTTGGCATGCGGATATCTAAAAAGGCTACGTCTATGTCAAAAGAAGGGTCCTGAATTATGTTTATAGCTTCTTGCCCGTCGGCAGCTTCCCGCACATTGTAGCCTTCAAGTTCTAAAATGCTGGAGAGAGAAATTCTTAAACCGTCTTCATCGTCTGCAACAAGTATGTTAAGTTTGGGATTTTCCACTAAAAAAACCTCTCTGATTTTTTAAACAGGCATTACAACGGTAAAAGTTGTGCCTACGCCGACTTCGCTTTCGGCCTTTATGGTGCCAAAGTGAGATTCTATAATTTCTTTAACAATTGAAAGCCCAAGCCCTATGCCTTTTAATTTTGTGGTAAAAAGCGGGTCGAACAGATGTGACAAGGTGGCTTCGTTCATGCCGGTGCCGTTGTCTACAATTTTTAATATGAATTTATTGTTTTGTTTGCGGCATGAAACATCTATAGTGCCGCCTTCGGGCATAGCGTCACGCGCGTTTGAAACAAGGTTTATTATAATTTGGGTAACCCTGTCGGGGTCTAAGGTAGCGGTGAAGTTGTCTAGTTCCGTTGTTATT
>WQVR01000029.1 GCA_009785775.1 Candidatus Proendomicrobium guianensium | reverse complement strand
GTAAGGTTTTTGGTTATGGTCTGGGGTTTCTATTATTATTTCATGCGCGCCTATACCGTTCATGCGGTCATACATGCCGTGCGCCTGACGGTTAAGCGAACCTTCCACCTGAAGCACCGGTTTGTTGTTGGGTATAACGCGAAGTGACCATTTGCTTTTGTCTTGCCCGTTACGGTAAGAAAGCAGTTCGGTTTTTCCCATATTTTCATTGCCCGGACAAAAGGGGCAACTTTTTGGGTCTGTAGCGCTTTCTGCAGGCGTTAAAACATCTTGAGAAAAGTTCCTTTCTGAATCTATTATTACCCAACGGCCTATAACAGGGTCTCTTCTAAATTCCGGCATTTACCTGTCTCCTTGCCTGTTTATTCTGTCCAATGCCCTTCTTGCTTCGGGCTTATTGGGGTTAAGCTCTAAAGACCTTAGCATACTTTCTCTGGCGCGTGCGATATTGCCGCGCGTAAAATATTGTATGCCTTCGTCATAATATCTTTGGGCTAAAGTTTGGGCTACGGTTTCTCTTTCGCGGCGCGCTCCGACGTTTTCAGAGTTATACTCTAAAGCTCTTGTTAAAAGCACAAAAGCTTCATCAGGGTTGTTTTGTTGACGCGACAAAATTACCGCCTCGTTAAAAAGCCTGTCTGAAATGGCGTTTCGTGAGCGTGTAGTATATTGCCTTATTCTTGTGTTTAAATCAAAAAAGCTGTTTCTTACCGACATTTCACGAAGGCGCACAAACGCCGCAAGCGCGTTGTTATAGTCTCCCGCGTTAAATAAATCTTGCGCGTCGGCAAATGCCGAGTTCATTTGCATGGCAATTTGCTGGGTTGTGGTAAGAGGTACATCTTCATTTTGCATGTAAAACGGTACAAAGTGTATATCTAAATTTTCATCGATATTTTCTGTTTGCGCCGCGCGGGCAGCAAGTATAGCCATGTCGCGCGCGTCAAGCCTTGAGGGGTCGGTAAGAAACGCTGTATCAAAAAACCTTGCGGCGCGGTCAAAATCTGCCCTGTTGTAATACGCCATTGCCTGTTGGAATAGTTCTTCGGCATTATAAGCTACTGTTATGCCTATTTGCTCATTAGCCCTTGCGATATAGTCTCTTGCGGGGCGGTGGTGAGGGTCTATAGCTAAAACTTGTTCAAACTGTTGTCTTGCAAAAATAAACCTGCCTGAGTTAAAGTAGCCCATAGCGCGGTTCCATATAGACGATATTTCCGCTTCCCTTTGTAAAAAAGCCTGTTCTTGCCTTACGGCGTCTACGCGCGCGTCTATATCTTCTATACCAAAAAGAGCTTGCTGGTTTTCCGGATCTGCCGATAGTACCAAAGAGTAGTACCTGCGCGCGCGGACAAAATCGTTACGCAAAGACGCAACATCAGCGCGGCGAAGCAAGCGTTCAATTTTTACCGCAAAACTTCTGTCTAAGCTTTCCATAGCTTGCGCTATACGGCGCAAATAACCTTGAGACGGCGCATGGTCTGGGTATATTGCAAGTATATTTTCAAAGTGCGCGCGTGAAGCTATATAATCTCCGGCGCGAAAGCTTGCCCTTGCCTGATCAAAATGAACTCCTAAAAAGTGTTCATAAGCCCGTCTTTCGTTGGCAATGCGCCCCAGTGAAACATTTAAACCTATTAAGTGTAAAGATTGCGAACCGCTTTGCACAAGGCTAAACGCATAACCCAAAGACAGCGCATTAAGGTTTATAGAAAAACCTGCTGTCGGGCCTGCGTTTACATTATTGCCGAAATCTCTGTAACCCGCGCGAATGGTAAGCGGGTACACAGGTGAAATTTCCCCGCCAAGCGCCACGCCAAGACTAGAGCTATTTAAGGATTTTATTATGTCTAAATTAATAGCAGAGTTGTGTGTGTCATTAAACTCGTAGCGGGAAAATAAAGAAAAATTAGAGGGCGATTCAAAGGTTTGTCCGGCAAGGCTGATATTTGAGCCTATATTGCGAAAGGCCGCGCCGCCCCAAAGCCCGCGCACAAATCTTGAAAGGCTGTAAGTAATGCCAAGGTCAAAAACAGCGGCAATTGAGGAGTCGTCAAAAGCGTGTATATTAAAAATTTTTGCGCTAATTCCAACGCCACCCATAGTTGTAGTTACGGGAACCGTAGAAACTAAAGGATAAACAAAATTTAAATGTAGTGAATTTGCGCGATACCTGAAGCCTGCATTTCTTAAAGTATTATTATCAAGAAAAGCATGGCCGACACCAACGCCAAAAATTCCGACATTTGTAGGCATTACATAGCTTAAAACTATGCCGCCCGTATCGCGCGTTTGGAAAAAACTTCCAGAAACGGTTCTGTCAAAAACGGCAAAGTTAGCGCTAGGGTTATAAAAAAACAGCATGGGCGTGCCAAAAGCAAGGGCAGTATGCCCCATAGAAGCGCTTGCAATGTCAGGATTTATAAAAAAGCTGTTTGTTATAATATCTTGCGCGCGGGCAATATTATGCCCGTAAAACATTAACATCAAAAAAAGTATTATTATGTGTTTTTTCATTGTAGTATTTCTTACTTTATAAGTTTTAAAATTCTTTTTTCTATATCGTCAATATCTAAAGGCTTAAAAACACAATCATCTGCGCCGGCGTCAAACGCTTTATCCACTAAAATTGCGGTATCGCCCGTTATAACTATAACAGGAATTTCTGCAAAATCATTGCTGTTTCTTATAATTTTTAAAACATCAAAGCCGTTTTTGTCCGGTAAGTATACGTCTAATAGCAAAGCATCGGGCTTTTCCAAAGCAAAAGCTTCAAGGCCTGTTTCGGCATTAAGGGCGCTGCAAACTCTAAAACCTTTTATCTTTAAAAGTTCGGCGGTGGTTGCATTAAAAAGTTCGTCGTCGTCGATTATTAATATTTTCTTTTGAGTTTTAGAGTCTGACATATTACTCCTCCGCCTGAGGCATCATTATTATAGTAAAATTTCGCAAAGCCTGAGACAGTTCTAAGGAAATGTCTAAAGTTCTTACGGGCTCAAACTGCGCGTTTAAAATTCTATACCCCGGATGTATAGCTTGTAAAACGTAACGCCCTGCAGGCAACCTTATTTCTAAGGCTTCTGAACCCGAAAGACCTAAAAACTTGTGCGGGCTGTGAGGCTGTACATCTGTAATTATAATTTTAACATTTTCAAGAGCAATAGTGTAAAGTTCGGGCTGTCTGAAAGCTTGCGCAAAAAGTTCAAGCCTGAAAACCCTGTCATGTGTTTGGGCAATTCTTCTTAAATGCTCTGGACTTATTGTGCGCACATTTAATTCTAAACCGGAAAATGCCCCCGTAAGTTCTTTAAACTCTGTAGACGGAGCCCTTGGTATGACAGAGTAAACAAAAATTCCGCCCACCATAAGCAATACAAACAAAAGCGCTAATATAAGCGGGTTAAAAATGTTTTTTTCACGGGCAGACTTTGGCACTTCCACCGTAAACGAGGCGGCGTTTTTAGACAAAAACTTATCTTCCGCCGCAGATTGTTCGGCAGTTTCTTCGGGTATGGTTATTGCTTCTTCCTGCGTTTTTGACGGAGCTTCATAAGCCGCGCCGTCGTCTTCAGCTAAAAGCGTTACCACTGTAATATTATCACGCCCGCCTGCGCTAATTGCCGAAAGTATGAGCTCTTGCGGAATAGTTTTAGGATCAGGCTTATTAATATTTATAATATCTCTTATAGTGCCGTCTTCAATTTCGCCGTTTAGACCGTCTGAACATATAATATAAACATCGCCCGCGCGTACTAAGTCGGTTTTATAGTCTATTTTTACCACGCTTGCCGTTCCCAATGCGCGGGTTATCATGCTTTGAAGTTCGGCGGTTTTAGCTTCGGCTTCAGACATTTTGCCTTCGTCTATAAGCTCGTTTACTTTAGAGTGGTCTTTGGTAAGAAGGGTTAAAGTGCCGCTTCGCAAGCGGTAAACACGGCTGTCGCCTACATGGTAAATGTGGGCAAGCCCTTTAGAGGGCTCATACATAAGCGCGGTTACAGTGGTGCCCATGCCCCTAAGCTTAGGGTATTTTTCGGTAAGATTTGAAAGCATACGGTTTGCAAGCCGTATGGCAACAACAGGGCGCAAAATATAATTTGTAAAAGCGCGGTAATTAGTGCCGACTATTTGGCCTATAACTTCGTCGGTTATAAGCTCCATAGATTTTAGCATTACTTCCGTTGCGCATTTACTTGCAAAATCCCCCGCAGCGCCCCCGCCCATACCATCACAAACAAAGTAAATATTATTTGCTACAGAAACACCAAAAGTATCTTGGTTTTCTTTTCTTACAATGCCTGTGTTGGTTTGCGCGAAATATCTTAACCTCATAAAAAGTTAACCTTTAAACGTTTAGATCCCCTTTTGTAAGATACCATTGATATCAAAGCTATAAACAATAGTAACACAAATACTCCGCCCCAAAGCATAGATATAAAACGCATTCTGTATGGGTTTAGGCTGTTATAACCGGTGTGTGCGGCATTGCCTAAAAACATTGGCCATATTGCCATATTTCTTAGTATAGGGACATTAGTATTTACCATAAGTACGGTATCGGTAATATTTGTAAAAATTATCTGTAGCGTACCGTTACCAAGTAAATCTGCCAGAAGCGGGGTTGAGGTAATAGCAACGTTTGAAGCCCTGATATCTGTTACTACTTCAATTTCACGGCGGCGCATATTGGCTCTGCCTATTATAATTCTGCCGTCTTCTGCGCCGAAAACAAACTGCGGTATGCCCGCGCCGTCAAAGTCAAATAAGGAAGGGCTGGATATTATGCGGCGCGCTTCGGGAATAGGGGCTCTAAGCAAAAGTTCACCCGCAGACGCCCGCGTGTTTCCGCGCAGTATATAAGCATTAGAATTGGCGCTAAGCACTAAAACGTCTCCGCGCCCGTCTCCTGTAAAGTCTGCTATTACGGGGCTGGAGGTATTGCGCAGCCCTGCCGTAGGCGTAGGTTCTACAAAAAAAGTCCACATAACATTAAAGCCCAAAACGTCTATTGCCGAAACGTACTGCGGCACGTTTGACTGTACAACAATATTTGGCACGCCGTCGCCGGTTAAATCGCCCACGGCGGGCGCTGCTGTAATTAAATGGGGCATGCCTGTACGTTCAAAAAGGTCTACTGTTCTGACCGCACGGGTAGCGCCGTCTATAAAAAATACTTTTCCGGTGTGGCTTGCAACAACCGCCATAGGCGGCAAGTTTCTGCCCTTTATAATTACGGGGCTGGCATAAATGGGGCCTTCCACAAATACAGAGTGACGCTCAAACGAGCCCTCAAAACCTGCCGAATATAAAAAGTGCACAATGCCGTCTTGGCTGGTTACTACAATATCTTTTCTGCCGTCTCCGGTTAAATCGCCCACTGCCGGAGTCATACCGGCAATTTGCCCGCCAAGCATTTCACGGCGTATTATGCCGCCTGTTTTGCCGTCTATAACAAAAACCATGCCCGAATCTGAAACAGCAATAATATCATCAATGCCGTCATTGTTTACATCTGCGGCAACCAGTGAAGTACGCCCCGAATTAAAAATTTCAACAGGAAGCCAAAGCATATCTCCCGTACGCCCATTAAAAGCGCGCAAACGCCCGTCTGCCGAAAGTACCGCGATATCAAGCCCGCTACCGCCTGAAAAATTCCCTATTGCGGGCGTAGCGGTTACGGTAAGTTCGGGAAACGGCGTTTTTAATGGAATATCTTTTCTGAAGTCCCTGTTAATTTCAAGAGCAAGCCTGTCCGGACGCGATCTTAAAATTGAAAGGTTTCTGTGGCCTGTGTAAGCCGCAAAAAGGGAACCTGCTATAATGACAACGCTTGCGGCAAAAGCAACTCTTTTAATAAACTTTAAAAAGAATATTTTTTGCCTTTTCGGCATGGAATAATCCATGTTAAGGTCGTCTGACATGCGAAAAATTGTGCGCCCTATTGCAATTTCATCGCCCATGGCAAGCACCATGCTGTTAAGTTGGCCCACTTTCGCGCCGTTAACGGCAACGCCGCCCGTAGAGCCTATATCTGTAACCGTGCATTGTTTGCCAAAGCACGATATTTTAGCGTGACCTTTAGAAACAGTTGTATCATGGGATAAAACTACATCGTTTTCAATCCCGCGCGGCGACATAAACTCTCTGCCTATAAACGTGTCGCCCTGTTTTAAAAAATATTTTTTACCGTAAAATTTACCGTAAACGCCGACTAAGTAATGCGGCGCGTCAGGTTCTTTAAAATGCGCAATGCCAGTGTTAGCGTAAAGCAGTTTGTAATTTGCTATTTCTATCTCGTCGCCGTATTCAAGCTCTTTTTCAGAAACAGACCTGCCGTTAACCTTTGTACCGGTAATGGTGTTTTGGTCTTTTAAAATATATTTGCCGTTTTCAAGCACTACAACGCAATGATTTTCAGAAACGTTCCTGTCGGCTATTAAAACGTCATTGCCTTTTTTAGAACCTATAAAAATTTTAGTCTTGCGTTTAAGTATATATTCGGCTAAAATTTCTTCGCGTTTTTTTAAAAACAGTTTGGGCATCTTGTTCCCCTAAAAAAATTATACGCTTTTAAATTTATCTGGCAACAAAAAGCGCGGCTACCATAGTAATGCCTAAACTTATTTTTGCTATAGTGGCGGCTCCTGCGCCGTTATCGTCATAATCTGCCGTGGCGGTTCTGGCGCCGCGGCGTTCCATAGTGTTTAACTGCCTTTCTATCCTTCTTATTTCTTGTTCGGTATTACGGCGGGACCTGTCAAGTTCATCAACTTGCGCCATGGTTCTGGTAATATCTGCAATACGGGCGTTGATATCACGCATTTGTTGTTGGTCTATAGCGCCCGGCGGTACCGCGGCCACTGTGTGTCCCGGCGTGCCGGGAGCTTGCGCCATAAGAACGTCTATTCTTTGGTTAAGGGCATGTATACGCCGCTCCATCTCTGAAAAGTTTTGCGCCACATAAGCATATGTTAAACCGTCTGTTCTTGCCGGCGCGCCGGCAGTAGCGCCTGCGGCAATTTGAGCCTCAAGGTTTTGAAAAACCCTGGACCTTCTAAGCGTATTATCTAAAAGCATGGGCATATTAGGTTCAAGCTCGTTTACAAGCATTACGCCGTCAATCCGTGCGGGCGCGGCGGCAGTAGCAGTACCGGCGGGAGCGCGCTCAAGGTTTGCAAGGCGCGTTCTTAAAGCGTCAAATTCAGTGCGGCTTATAGCGCTTACGGCTGTTCCTGCTTGTGCCGCGCGCGTATAAACGTCAAATTCATATAAAGCTGCAAGAAGCGTTGCCCTTGTTATAGGCTCGTTTGCCACAAAAACATTCGGGCCGAACTGATTTATAAAGCGCGGCATTTTGGGGCTAAGCGCGCGGATAATTTCGGCAAGAACAGGATCTCTTACATCTTGTCTGTTTTGGGCAAACAGATAAGCATTATTGCTAAGCAATAGTAAAGATAATAACAGTATAAAGATTTTTTTCATAAGCTTACCTCAAAAATAAAAGTTTAAAGATATTTTGGCGCCTTCGTCAAAGATATTTCCCATACCGTAAGAAAAATCTATCTGCAAATATCTGCCCATAATTAAAAATTCCGTACCAAGCCCGAGCGTATAGGTAATGTTTTGATTTATCGTTGACGACGCATTATGCCTGTTTTCTATAGCATAACCTGCGATACCGCCGCGCAAAAATATACCCCTGACTTCAAAGTTGTCTGCCATGTGAACATCACGCACGCCAAACTGTACGCCAAGGTTTAATTCTAAGGGCTCTTGCTGGCGTTGCACTAAATCCATAGCGCCGGTTAAGTCCATGAGTTCTCTTAAAGCAAAAATATTAGACACGCCAAAGCGTGCGGTTGTAGGCCCGCGGTCAGTTCTGCCGGTTGCCCATGTCATACGCGCGCCTTTTTCTAAAACCGCGCCGAAGCTTAAAGTGTCTACATTGTATATTACGCCTGCGGTAAAGTCGTAACCGTTTGCGCTTGCGCCCGAAATGCCAGACCATCTTTCAGTTATATAGCGAAAGCTTGCGCCAAAATACAAGTTGGTCGCGCCCTGTATAAGCGGCATACCCATGGCAAGCAAAAACGCGCGGTTAGAGTCTGAAAAAGTGCCAAAGTGTACGGGGTTACCGAAACCGTCCATACCGGTATGCGGAATATTACCCATTGACGAGCCTATATAGCCAAACCCGAAAACGCTTTCCCTAAACCAACCCGAAACTACGTTAAGAGGCATTGTAAAGCCAAAAAATTGGTTTGTGGGCGTAACATCGCTAAGCCCTTCATAACGGCTAGACCCCGTTGCGTCTGCCATAAAGGTAACT
>WQVR01000028.1 GCA_009785775.1 Candidatus Proendomicrobium guianensium | reverse complement strand
CGCATATTATCCTGCGCGTTTTTGCGGTCATAAAATTTTTACCCTTTTTTCTGATAAGCCAATCGTCAGAATTTAAAAGAAGTATTACGCCGTCGCACTTTAACGCCGCCGCCTTGATAAGCGATATGTGCCCTTCATGTATGGGGTCAAACCCGCCGCTTACTATATAATAAACGGGCATTGAAGTGTCAGTCATATGCTTTGCTCCTCTTTTTGTATTCGCTCATTATATCATATACAGCTACAGCGTTTTTAAAGTTTTATCCAGCCTTGCGGAAAAATATTTTCATAGGTTGATGTGTCCAGTAAATTCCATTTTTGCGGCATGATAACTACTTTGTCGCGGTTTTCATTAAGCCACGCGCCCCACCACGATAATGTGGAGTTGGCTATGATATTATGCTTGCAGTTTTTCATAAGTTCTAAATCATAAAATCCGTGCAAGGCGTCGTTTATGTTAACTATTTGCATAGGAAGCTCAAGTTTTAAGTTTTCTTTGCACCACTTGGCATCATCGGAAAATACAAAAAAATACGGATATTTTATTTTTTCGGCAATATAACTTACGGCTTTTTGATAATAATCCTGTTCAACGGCAAAGTGAATGCCGTTGTTAACGGTTATATAATCTCCCCTGCGTATATGCAGGGAAACAGAATTTTTGCTTTTTATATCTTCAAGTATTGCGCTGTTTGCGGCGTTTAATTTTTCTTTTAGCGTAAAATCTTTTAATAAAATATCGCGGATATCAATAAAATATTTTTCAGACTGAAAGCAACCCGCATAGTAAGCGTTGTCTGTATTTTCAAGCAAGTGCGGGTAAAATTTTAGCCCGTGCGATTCTTTAACATCATTAAAGTAATGCGCGCCAAAATTAGATTTAAATTTTTTGCCATCACGCTTCAAAAGCTTTCTAAGTATTTTTGGCCAGCGGTTTTTAGCGGGCGTAGTAAATTCCATTTTGCAGTTAAAGTGCGCAAGATCAAAACTTCTATTATACGCAGGATGATAAACAGTTTTATCAAATAAAACAGGAGTTTTATGTTTATGCTGGTGGGCTTTTGCAAAAGCGTATTGAAACATCTGATTTCCCAGTCCGCCCGCTAATTTAACTGCTTTCATAAAAATACCCTGCGTAGAATTTTTTTAAAGGTCTGCTGTAATTATATGTTTTTAATAATGAATTATAATATATCACAAGATAATATATTTTTGCAATATTAAAGGTATTAAATGTCGCGTAAATACTGTTAGTTTGGTATAATTTAAGCAAGTTAAATTTAAATAAGCGATTTTAAAAAGGGAGAAAGCATGAATAATTTTAACCCATGGCACCATGTGTCGCCGGGAGAAAAAGAAACGCTGCCGGAAATTGTTAACGGTATAATTGAAATACCAAAAGGCACGCGCGCAAAATATGAACTTGATAAAGAAAGCGGCCTTTTGCGCCTTGACCGCGTATTGTATTCTTCCGTGCATTATCCGTCAAATTACGGTTTTATTCCGCAGACATACGGGGAAGATAAAGACCCGCTTGACATACTAATACTATCTCAGGCGGAGGTTGTGCCTATGTGTATAGTGCCGGCGCGCGTAATAGGCGTTATGAGAATGCTTGACAGCGGGGAAGCAGACGATAAAATAATCGCGGTAGCCCAAGGAGACCCCAGCGTAAGCCACTTCAGCGATATTTCAGAATTGCCCTACCATTTAACTTCAGAAACTATGAGTTTTTTTGAAGACTACAAAAAACTGGAAAATAAAACAGTGGTTGTTGATAAGTTTTTTAATAAAGCCACCGCGCTGCGTATTTTGCAGGAAGCTTTTACAAGGTATAAAGAAAATTTCGGATAACAATGCCGTTTCTTGTACGGGTATAGCAAGCGGGTAATTATTTTTTGATAATATCAATATACATTTTGTCCCATATATTATGATACGCCATAGAGCGGTTGTAATTATCTTCAATCGCCGCCGCGCGGGCTTGGTAATCCTGAACAGAACAAATTTTTAAAACTTCTTCCAAATTATCTGCGTCTTTTGGCGTTATTTGTATAATGCCGTCGGTATTAAACCATTTTCCTATGTCGGTACAGCCCATATAAACGGGAACCGTCTTTGTGGCAAAGCACGATGTAAGGCGTTCGGAAAAATAATATTTTGATATTTCGTTTTCTACCATTATTGAATAGCGGTAATTATCAAGATAATCTGCGGTGGCGCATTTCGGCCCGCCGTCAAAAACGCCAAAGGTATCGGCAAGCCCTTTCTTTTTACATTCCCATGCCATAGAGAGGCGCACTTTGTGCAAATCGCACATGCTTTTTGCGGTTGACACCATTGAAATGTTTTTGGTTTTTTCTTTGCCGCCGCCGTCGTGCCATAAGTTGGCTGCAATGGGGAAAAATACGGCATTGGGAAAGCTGTTTAGAATTTTTTCATTAAAAGTCAAAATCTTTTCAAATTCGTTAATTCCATATTCCTTGTTTTTAAGCAGTTCGGCGTAGTGACGCGGCTTTATTACCTCCGGCTCCATAAACAGCGCAAATCTGCGCTTAGGACTGCCCATTAAGTCAAAAAAACTTCCGTCTGTATAAACATGGGTGTCCAGCCCTATATTAAATCTGTCAAAAATAAATTTGGCAGATGTGGATAATCCGCAACCGTAGGGATTGTGCGCAAAATTGTTATCACGCAGAAAAATTATATCCATTTTTTCGCCCGCCGCGTTGTAGATGTCGGGTTTTCTGTCAAATATTTTTATGTCGGGAAAATAATGCGGAAAATATATTTTTGGATATGCCTTGCCCGACACGCTGGCCGGCTCTTTACGTTTTTTTAAGTACGAAAAAACTTTCGCGCCCATAATATAAATATTGCGTTCTCCGCAGGGCAATCTTTCTTTTTGGAAAAGTTTAAATTTTTTATTCATATTTTGTGTCATCAATTTTAGCAAATTTAACATTAAAAAACGCTCAAAAGACATTTAAATAAAAATTCCCGCACAAAACATTTTGCGCGGGAATTTTTGCTGGTTAATGTTTTAAAGTTTAAGGGTTTTTGGGGCAATGCCTGTAAACTTCGCCAAGTTCTATATACAAAACGTCTTCGCATATATTGGTGGTTAAATCTGCAATGCGTTCAAGGTTGTTAACTATATTTATAATTTCTAAAATACTGTCAACTTCGGCATTGTCTTTTTTAAGGAAACCTCTGAGTTCGGCGGTAATTTTTGCTTTGTATTCGTCTACAATATCGTCGTCGGCCAGAACCTGCTTTGCAAGCTCTACATTGCCGTTTACAAGCGCTTCGGAAGAGTCTTTAAGCATTTTTACAACCGTGTCTTTCATTTTTGGTAAATCTACGAAAGGTTTAATGGGCGGGCGGGAATTTAAAACAAGCCCGCTACGCGCAACATTTGTGCAGTGGTCGCCCATGCGCTCTAAGGCGTCTGACATTTTTATTATGCTTATAATAATGCGCAGGTTAGAGGTAACAGGCTGAAAGCACGCTATCATGCTAATGCAGGATTCGTTTATAAAAATGTCTGTTTCGTCCGACACTATTTCATCTTCGTTAATTACTGCGTTAAGAAGCGCGTCATTTCTTGAAAAAAGCCCTTCCGTGCATTTAACAAGCATGTCTTCGGTGCTTTTAACGTACTCTGCCGCCATTTTTTGCAATAAGACAATTTGATTGTTTATCATTATCAAGCTCTCCTTTTAAGAGATAAGATATCACTTCGTAAAAATCAGCCGAACCTGCCGCTTAAGTAAGCTTCTGTTTTAGGGTGCTTGGGCAGGGTAAAAATTTGTTTGGTAACGCCGAATTCTATTAAATCCCCAAGGTACATAAATGCGGTATAGTCTGACACCCTTGAAGCTTGCTGCATATTGTGCGTTACTATTATTATGGTGTAATTTTTTTTAAGTTCCAGTATAAGTTCTTCAATTTTTGCGGTAGATATAGGGTCTAAGCTTGCGCAGGGTTCGTCAAACAAAACTACTTCAGCCTCAATAGCAAGCGCGCGCGCTATGCAAAGCCTTTGCTGTTGACCGCCGGAAAGCCCCAATGCGCTTTGGTTTAAGCGGTCTTTAACTTCGTCCCACAGGGCTGCTTTTTGAAGCGATGTTTCCACTTTGTGACGAAGCAGGCTTTTGTCTTTAATGCCTTGTATTTCAAGCCCGTAGGCTATGTTTTGAAAAATTGTTTTAGGAAACGGATTAGGCTTTTGAAACACCATACCCACGCGGCGCCTGAGCGATACAATATCTGTGTGTTTTTCTAAAATATTTTCGCCGTCCAGTAAAATTTGACCGTCTACTTTTTTTGTGGGTACAAGGTCGCACATTCTGTTAAAGGTGCGGATAAGCGTAGATTTTCCGCAGCCTGAAGGCCCTATTAACGCCGTAACTTTATTGGCGTAAACGTCTATGTTAATATTTTTTAAAGCTTGAACCGCGCCGTAATAAAAGTTTAAATTTTCTACTTTAACTTTTATTTCGGATTGATTGGTACTAGTGGCCATAGGAGCTCCTGTGTTTGTTTCTTACTATTATGGCGGAAAGCGCTATAATTATTACCAATGCCAACAACACTAAAGCGCAGCCGTAAGCTATCAGGGTTTGACGCTCTGGGTTTACGCCTTCTGCCATAAGGGCGTAAATATGGTAAGGCAATGCCATAACTTCGCTCATGGGGCCTGTTGGAAAACCCCTTTTGTAAAATGTGGCGGCTGTAAAAAGTATGGGCGCGGTTTCACCGCCGGCGCGGCCTATGGCAAGTATAATGCCTGTAAGTATACCGGGCGCGGCGCTTGGCACAACCACTCTTGTAATAGTTTGAGATTGCGTTGCCCCTAAAGCAAGCGAAGCTTCCCTGAAAGATAAGGGTACTGCCATAATAGCTTCTTGCGAGGCGGCTATAATTGCGGGTAAAATTAAAATACCAAGCGTTAAACTGCCTGAAAGAACAGAAACGCCAAAACCGAACAGCCTTACAAATACAGCCAGCCCGAATAGTCCGAAAACTATAGAAGGCACGCCCGCAAGGTTATTAATGCCTAAATTTATAATGCGAAGCGCGGTGTTTGAAGGGGAATATTCCTGCAGGTATATTGCTGTTGCAACGCCTAATGGCAAAGCAAAAACTATCGCGCCCATAACAAGTAAAAAAGAGCCGACTATCGCGGGCGCAATGCCGCCGTACATCATGCCGTCTCTGGGGGGCTGGGTAAGAAATTCCCAACTTATTACGCCTATGCCGTTTTTGGCTATAAAAAATATCATAAAACCTAAAAACAAAAGCGTAATGCATAATGCCGCTATTAGCACCGAAAATGCCAAATTTTGCTTTATTTTATTTTTTAACGCGTTTACATTGCTTTGCATAAAATCTTTTTTTATATCCTTGGGTGTAAGTATCGTTTATATTAAAAGTGCCTTAGGCGCCCAGCGGCACTTAGTGCCTAGCGCCCGTGTCCTAGTTTTAATCTGAATTTTTTGCTTATACGGGTGGCAAGCAAGTTTAAAATAAGCGTAATTACAAAAAGCATAAGCCCTATTTCAAACAATGCCGAAAAGTGCAAGCTTCCGTGCGCGGCTTCGCCCATTTCTGAAGCTATTGTAGCCGTCATGGGGCGTACCGGCGAAAATATAGATTCAGGCAATGCCGTAGCCCCGCCCGCAACCATTACAACCACCATGGTTTCGCCTATAACGCGGCTTGCGCCCAGTATTATTGCTGTGCTTATGCCGGAACCCGCCGCAGGAATTATCACTTTGCTAAGCGTTTGCCAACGGTTTGCGCCAAGGGCAAAGCTTGCTTCTTTAAAGCTTTTGGGCACAAAGCTAAGCGCGTCTTCGGTAATGCTTACAATTTGGGGTATAGCAAGAAATGCCAGCGTAAAAGCCGCCGTAAATGCGCCAAGTCCTGACGGTAAATCAAAAGTGCGTTGCAGCCACGGAGCAATAACAACCATGGCAAAAAAACCGAAAATAATGCTGGGCAGTCCTGCTAAAATTTCTATAAACGGTTTTAAAAATGCGCGCGCGCGTGGGCTTGCCAGTTCAAACAAAAACAGCGCAGTGCATACGGCTATAGGTACGGCAATTAAGCATGCCATAGCCCCAACCATAAAAGATGATATTACAAGCTGAAGCGTGCCGAATATAGGGGGGTAAAAGTAGGGTGCCCAGTCGTCTGAAAAGAAGAACTGTAACTGGTTTATGTTTAGTATTGCCTGCAAGCTGTTAAATACAAGCGTTAACACTATGCCAAGCAAGAATAAAAGACTACAATACGCGAGCACGCAGAAAACATACTTGAATGCTCTTTCTTTAAACGAATTCATAGCGTGTATAATACATAATTTATTTTTACATTACAATGTTTTTTTATGCGATATTTGCGGCAATCTGTATGGCGGTTGCAGGCATTTGCCTGCAACCGCCATACATGACTATTTGTAAATAAACAATTTTAGTTAAACGGAACGTACCCAAGGCTTGCTGCCAAACGCTGTCCTGCCGCGCTTTGCACAAAATTTAAAAATCTTTGTGCGGCACCCGTGGGCGCGCCGTTAGTATAAACAAACAGCGGCCTTGCGTAAGGGAAAGCTCCGTTTAAAACATTTTCAGCAGTAGGGGCTATTCCGTCTATGCTTAGGGCTTTAACCCTGTCTAAATAGCCAAGCCCTACATAACCTATAGCGCCCGGTGTTGTAGACACAACCTGCGCGACGCTTTGGTTTGAAGCTTGCATCATGGCTCTTCTACTTTGCCTTTGACCTCTTAAGGCAAGTTCGTTAAAAGTTTCAAATGAACCTGAGGCGGTATCGCGGGAAATTACTACTATAGCCCTGCTTTCGCCGCCCACTTCAGACCAGTTTGTAATTCTGCCGGTAAAAATATCTGTAACTTGTTGTTGTGTAAGGTTATTAACGGGGTTATTATTGTTAACTACAACGGCAATAGCGTCTAAAGCTACCATGGTTGCGCGCGGGTTTACGCCGCGTTCTGCGGCTGTGCGAAGTTCGCTATCTCTTATAGCGCGCGAAGACATTGCTATATCGTTTCTTCCGCCTATTAAAGAGTTTATACCTACGCCACTTCCGCCCCCGCGTATGCTTATGTTAACTCCGGGGTTTTGGTTCATAAAAACTTCAGCGGTTCTTTGCATAACAGGTAAAACCGTGGTAGAGCCTTCTGCAACTATTCTTTCGTTTGCAAAGGCGGGCGCTACCGTAAAAGTCGCCAGCAAAAGTAATGATAATAATTTTTTCATTTTTTCTCCGTTAGGGGCTAAACCCCTTTTTTGTTTTAAGTTTGCCTATTATACTATATTATGGGGGGCAAAAGAGCCCCCCATAGAACTAAAGTTAAAATCTGTGCAATAAGTTAAAGTGCCAAACTTGTTGCTCAACGCCTCTTAACCCGTTAAAGTCTGCGCCGCCGCCTGCACCGCTCAAGCCAACAAGGTTAAAGTAGGTTAGTTGAAATGTCAGGTTGCTTAAAAGGCCTACGCTTGCGGTATACTGCCAGCCTTGATGAGGCATACCGCTGAAAGCATTAGAGTTTGCCATGCCGCGCGGTATAGCATTACGTTCATAGCGACTGTGGGAAAGCCCGACATTCCACTGTCCGAAACCGCGTATGCTTTCATACCCGAACCTTGCGCCAAGCAAGTAGGCTTGCCTGTCATTTTCGGTTGCGGAATTGCCTGCGGTGCTTCCGTCTACGTTTTTAACAAAGTCGCCGTGAAGCGTAAACGTATGGTTTGTACCGAAAGCTCTTCTGCGTCTTATATCAAAGCTGGGGTTTATAAGCGTGTAATCTTGACCCGTAAGATTCATCATAAATGCAGGGTGTCCGCCCATAAGAGCTTCTTTGCCTTTGATGTTAAACTGTTGCATTGCAACAGCGCCTCTTACGCGGGTTCTACCTCTTGAGTATGTAAAACCCGGTTGGGCTAGAATTATTGTAGGTTTGCCTATATGCCTGTTTGCGGGTTGGTCATGCCTTAATTCGCCAAGTGTGTACCATGCGGCATTACCCCAGAAAGAAAACCTTCCAAGCCTGCCGGGTACGGTAAATTCTACGGCAACACCTTCGGGGTTAATATCGCTATCCCAAACAAGTTGCGAAGTTTGGAAAAGTTGGTGTCCTCTAAGTTTACCAAGACTTATTGTTGCCCAATCTATACCTGTATAACGAAGAAAAACGTGATCTATAGAGAAAGGCACTTGCCTAAAACCCGCAAAAGTATGGTTTCTGCTTGTAGGCACGCCTGTAGGATATTGCCCTGTTGCAAAACCTAAGCTCATCATTAAGTTGTCATGCGCCATAGTGTCAATGCCAAAGCGTACTCTTACGCGTTCACGCACTCTTGCGTCTTCGCCGCCGGTTGTGTTTATTTGGCTTCT
>WQVR01000027.1 GCA_009785775.1 Candidatus Proendomicrobium guianensium | reverse complement strand
TTAAAGCGCCGCAAGTATCAAGTTCTTTTAAAAAACGTTTTTCAAATTCTTCTTTTTTCACGGCAGGTTTTAGGTTAATGTGCAAGCTTAAAGGCTTACCTGCGTTTTCTGACACCACGCCGCTTACTGAAAGTATTATAGGACCGTCCGCGCCAAAAACGCTAAACTCCATTTCGCCAAATTCCCGCGCTAAAGTTTTACCTGAAAGTTTTATTTCAATTTCAACATTTTTAAGTTTAAGTTTGTTTAAATTTTTTAAGTAAGGGCTATTTAGCGTAATAGGCACTAGCGCAGGCAAGGGTTTAATTATTTTATGCCCGAATTGTTTAGCAAATTTATAACCGTCACCCTCTGAACCCGTTTTAGGGTAACTCACACCGCCCGTAGACACAATAATATTTTTTGCTTTAAGGCTTTTGTTAATTATAAAAACATCGTCTGTTTTTTCTATAGAGTTAACCTGATAAGAAGTTAAAATTTCAGCGCCTGCATTTACCGCAAAAGAGTTTAGGGCTTTTACAATATCATGCGCGCTACCAGAAGCGGGAAAATACCTTCCCCCCCTTTCAAGCTTTAAAGGCACGTTTAAATTCTCAAAAAAAGTTATAAGGTCAGTGTTAGTTAAAGTGCGGTAAGCGCTATGCAAAAATTTGCCGTTTCGGGTAAGGTTTATAAATTCAAGCATACTAGCCGAATTTGTAATATTGCACCTGCCTTTTCCCGTAATTGAGAGTTTAAGTCCCGTTTTATGTTTTTTTTCAAGCAGACATACGCTTAAACTGTTACGGCTTGCAATGCCTGCGGCATATAAACCTGCCGCACCGCCGCCTATTACAATTACATCATACACCTTTGCGCTCATTCGTAGTTATTAATAAAGGAACCGCTAATGAGTTTTTTTATTGCCGCATATAATTCGTCGAGCGTTTGAAAGTTGTTTTCAAAAGTAATATCAGCCAGCGCAACAGTTTGGACAAGACGCTGACCGGAACCTGAAGTTTGTGATTCTTTATTTTCAAGTTCAATAAATTTTTCAAGCGTGTCGGGATCACCCGTGCGGGCGCGTTTTTTCATACGCTCAAAGCGCACTTCACGCGGGGCTTGTACATTAACCAAAAGAAAAGATTTGCCGCTTTTTCTAAAAACTTCCACTTCGTCAGGGTGGCGAATTGACGTAACGCAATATTTTTTATTTTCCTGGAAATTTTCCATTACCATTTTTGCAAGCACTCCGTTACCGTGCGTACTTCTTAAGTTCGTGCCGTAAGATATTAGATTTTCACGGCTGGTTTCAATACCGTCGCGCTTCATGGCTTTGCGAATTTCATCTGACAATGAGTAGTGCGTAAAACTTTCATGCTCTACCATATAATCTGCAACCGTGTCTTTTCCAGAACAATTTAAACCTGTAAGCCCTACTATAATCATTATCTTTTCCTTTAAACCAAATTTATTATTTTATTTACAAATTCTTTAGAGCATAAAACGTCTTCTACTACGCAGGCTATACTTTTTGCCAGTTCAAAGTTTATATTTTTTTGCGCAGCTATTTCTAAAAACGTATGAAGCGTGTTGTAACCTTCAGGCAGAAGTTTTATTTCTTCTTTAATTTGCTCTAACTTCATACCCCTTGAAATAAGCTCGCCAAAGTGCCTGTTATGGCTATGAACGCTTAAACAGGTGGCAAACAAATCTCCCGCGCCGGATACATGATACACTGTTTTTTCATCGCCCCCAAAAGCGCCTACAACCGAAGCTATTTCGCGCAAGGCAAGCGTATAGTACACAGACCTAAAATTTACGCTTGTAATGTTTAAACCGTCTATAATGCCAAGCCCCACGGCATAAATATTTTTTAAAATGCCGGATAGTTCCGCGCCCAAATAGTCTTGCGACAATACGGTTTTAAAATAAGCATTATTTAAAACCTGCGCTACTTTTTTGGAAACTTCTTGGTTTTGGGAAGCTAAAACCACAGCGGTAGGCATTTCAAGCGCTATTTCGTTTGCTATTGCGGGGCCTGCAAGCATTACAATATCATTTTCGGGGAAAATGTTTTTTATAAGCTCTACCGACGTTTGTTTTGTTGTTTTGTTTATGCCTTTTGAAAGATTAACAATTATTTGATTTTTATTTATAACATCCTTTAAAGGAGCAAGCGTATTTTCTATAAACTTTGAGGGCAATGCCACAAAAACAATTTCGCCCCATAGGGCGGCTTCGTTTATGTTTGATGTGGCTCGCAAATTTTTATTTAAAGTAACTCCTTCAAGATAAGCAGAATTTCGAGAATGAGCGTTTATTTCGTTTACCACATTTGCATTATAATCCCAGCCCAAAACATTATATGAGTTTTTGGCGGAAACATTTGCAATGGCAGAGCCCATATTGCCAAGCCCTAAAAAAGTTATTTTCATGTAAACACCCTTGGTTACCTTGCTTCCCCAAACCTTAAAGAAAACCCTATTTTGTGGGCGCTGCCCAAGTTGCCATAAGGCGCAAAAGCATAGCTAAAATTAAAAAGCCTGTAATCAAGCCCGAAGCCCAAGTTTATACTTGAAAACCCGCCGGCGTCTGTTCTGCTACCATCTAACCCCGCGCGTAAAAAAATGCCTACGTCAGGTGAAACATCTATAAAGTACTGCGCTCCTGCGGCAAAATAAGCATTGTTATCGCGCGGTATTCTAAAATCTAACGTAGCAAATAAATAATCTGTTATTGCATAAAACCCGCCAAACGCTATTGTAAAGGGCAGAGGGTCTCTTTCGTAATTAAACTTCAGCCCCGGACCAATATTTTGCAAAACAAAACCAACTTGCGCCCTGTAGTTAATCATGTACTGCAAGCCTAAATCTAACGCAAGGGTTTGCGCGGTTTCAATTATTTGCGAGCGTATATACTTTAAATTTACCCCGTAAGAAAGCCTGCCTATATAGTCGGCGTATGAAAGGTAAACAGCAATGTCTGAAGGGCTGAATGAACCTGTAGGGTTGCCTTGGTTGTCTGCCCCGAATAAACTGCCGTAAGAAACATACTGTACAGCCATACCCCAAACGCCGCGATTTTGCGGCAACACAAACGACAACCAATTATAAGAAATACCCTCAAACCATACCGTGTGCATAAAGGTAATTTCTTTAAGGTCTGCGGTGGCAAGGCCGGCGGGGTTGTAATAAATCATATCTGCATAACCGTCCACGGCAACCGAAGCGCCGCCCATGGCGCTTGCGCGCGCAGAAGCGCCCATTCTTAAAAACTGCGCCGCCGAAGTGCCCCTTCGGGAATCCGAAAAAAAACCAAACGCGCTTGCTGAAAAACTTGGCACTATAAGCGCCGCTAACAATATTGATGATAGTAGTTTTAATTTTTTAGGCAATCTACAATCCTTTGCTTATTTTTTTTAATACACCGGATACGGATAAGACGGCGTCGGGTGCCTTCTGTCAGGCACCGGACTTCTGCTCCCGCCGCCAAAACGCAGGCGGTGTTCTACAGATACTCTTCTTTCAGGCTGAGTAACCTGACCATCACGTTCTAATTCAAAGCTTCCTCTAAGCGCAAGCCATCTGTTAAGCCTATACCTTACTTCTATTTCATGGCGAAGGTCAAGCCTTTGGTCTTGGGCGCCAAGATAATCGTCGGGCTGGTCGAAAGTAATATTATAGCCTAAAAGGAAGCTCGGCGTGATATTTCTTTCAAACGAGTATGTTGTACCGTGCATAAGTTCGGCAAAAGTGGGGTTTGCTTCGTCTGCAATTCTTGCAGGGTCGTTAACATAGCGCACCCTGAAATTATCTACCACGCCCGTTCGTCTTAAAATGTTTTGCGCTATGGGCGCGGCAACGTTTGAAGTAAAAAGCCTTATAAGCTGTTGTCTTACCATAAAATCTGTGCCGCCGGGAGCCATCTCAGCGCCCTCTTCGGTACGGGTAATGCGCGCTAAAACGTCTGAAGAAGCCATGGAAGGATCATTAGCAGACGAAAAGTGTATATTCAAACTTGTAACTTCCGACCTTTCCACATGAAGCCTTAATATTTCGGGCTCTCTTTCGTTAGGCGTAAAAAATCTTGTATGCGCGTCGCCGGAAACAAACATTCTCTCAGGGGTTACTTCTATTCTGGCAGAATCTATGGCAAAATCATGCCCGAGGTAGCTAATTCTGCCTCTTTCTGTCTCTAAAATTCCGGCGGCACGCGGGTCGTCCACACGGCCGGTTAAATGCAAGGTACCGGTAAGGTCTGCCTGAACCATGGCGTTTTCAAACCTTGTACTTCTGCCGGCGGTAAGGTTAAGGTCTAGTCTGGTTCTTGCCCAGTAATAGGGCATAGGGGCTTGATAGTCGCGCTCGGGCGGAGGGAATGAAACCCTTGCGTTTTCAAGAGTAACATCTCCCGCGAGTAACGGAGAAGAAGCTTCGCCGGTTAAAGATATGTTAAGAATAAAATCTGCGCTGGAGTATCCCCCCATAACAGCTCTTCCCCCGGGAAGCGGCAGTTGCGGAATTGTTGCAGAAATCCCGCGCCTGTCTTGCGTGACAGCCCGCAAATTATATCGCGTAGGCATAAACACGTTTGTCAGGCCCATATCACCTGAAATATTAACCCTGCCATTGCCCGCGCGCGCGTAAAAACGATTAAGCGTTAAAACATTATCTTTAAGTTCAGCTTCAACGTTTAAGTCCCGTACCCTTGTGGTATAAGCGCTGGCATTGAAAGAACCGCCTGAAATACTAAGGCGGGCATTATGCTTTATATCTTCATTTGTACCGCTAACCGTACCGCTAAGCCTGAGAGTACCCGCGCGCGGAGTAATGAAACCGCTTGCAAGATTGCCTATTGCAAGGTTACCTAAAAGACTTAAGCGCGTATCTGTAAGTTCGTAAGCAATATTGTATCTGTTGTCTGACTGAATAGAACTGTTTAAAACCAAAGGAAACGTACCGCTTGCTTGTGCGCTAACGCCGTTTCTTCTGTGCACCCTTGCAGAACGTATAGTGGCTATATTATTTTCAGAAGTTGCATCTAATACAAAACTGTCAAAAGGCACATTTTCAAATGTGCCCGCGCCTTGCGACTCTAAGTGCAAACTTGAACTATTGGTTGTCGGCGTACCTTGTGCTGAAAATCTTGCGTTTGCTCTGCCTGTAAAATTAAACCTCCAGCCCATAAGCGCGGCTATTGTGTCTAAATTTACATTCGCGGTTTCCGAGGTAATATTAAAATTTCCACCCTCAAACGTGCTTGAAAATGCCAAGGTAGAAGTCCCGTAAATTATGGACAAATCACGCACTACAACCTGCTCCTTAAAAGAAATATCCCCGTTTACCCTAAGGCGCTGTGCGGTGTTGGCTATAACTGTAAGTTCTCTGTCTGCCAGAGCATAGGCAAACTTTAAAGAACCCACATTGCTTTGGTTTAACCAAAGGTCTGTCGCTTCAAAACTTCCCATATAAGTTGAACCGCCGCGACGGCGCGTCATGCGCCCGACAACATTGATATTGCCAAAAACATTAACGGGACCCACACGTACATTAAGAAGCCCCGCATTAAAATTGTATAACCCTGACTCAATATCAAAAGAAGAATCTCTTACGTTTATCCGGCTGTTTTGTATTTGCGCCGCGGCATTTTGAAGGGTTATTTTACTTCCGTCAATTTTCAGCAAACCTTCAAGGCTGTTTACTTGTACGGTTTTTATATTAAAATTGCGCGAGCTGACATCTACCCTTGCTTTTAAAGCGCCCGCCTCGTTTTGCCCTACAATGCCCGAGCCAAAAAGCATCCCCTCAAAAGGGCTTCTAAAACCCACAAATCTGTTTACTATCCTGTGGCTTAGATTTTCAAAGTTTACATTAAGGTTTGCTTTTGGCCAGACATTTCCCTGGGCAGATATTCTAAGCGCGCGGTCTTGCCTGCCGCGACCTGAAAGGTTTGCGGAATTTAAAATAAAGTTTAAATTTCTGTAAACGCCCTGTGCGGCAAATCTAAAAGCCACGTCGTTAAAGTAAGCATTATTCAACCGCGCATTAATATTAATATCGGGGTTGGCAACAGTACCCGCAATAGAAACATTCGCATTTAAGTAACCTTTAAGATCTTGTTGAACCCCTTCTATGCTTAGGTTTGAACATTCAAGCCTGCCGCTTAAATTTCTGTCTCTAATGTTTAAATATCCTGCTATTTCAGCATTGCCTGCAGATATATTTTTTACTTTAATGCTTCTGGGACCCACCTGAGCGTTTGCAAAGAAATTTTCTACTCTAAGTCCTGAAATATCCAGCAGTTCACTATAAACATGACCATGAACAGTACCGCCGTTACCTAAATAGCCTCTGAAGTTCATATCTGCGTTTAAGTTAACACGATTGGCAAGCTCTATATTTTCAGCCGAAACAATAAAGTAAGATTCCGGAGTTTGCGAGGTAAAGCCTATAAGCCCGTGGGCATAAAAGCGGCGATCTTGAGCTGTAAGCAAAATCTTTTCAACATAGGCAGCGCTGCGGCTTAAATCCACGTCTACCAAAAGCGTATCAAAGTTATTTCTGCCTATGCGGCCGTTATTTGCAATTATGTCTGCTTCTAAGTTTGCGCCCCTTAGGTATTTTAGGCGCCCTTGTGCAGTGCCGGAAATAAAATTCGCGCCGGGGCGAAAAAAGCTCACGGTGTTGTTAAGGTCAAGACTTTGAAAGTTTATGTCGGCGCGCTGAACTATATTATTTCTTATATCGGTTTCAAGTTTAAAACTTTCGTCACTATTATTAATATTTAAAAACCATTCGTTATATTGTCTGACAAGCCTGCCGTAAAGGTTAGTCCTTTGCACCGTGTATGAACGCAGATTTAAAACTTTTAAATCAAACTGACCTCCGCTTTCGTCTACAGAACCTTCAAGCGTCATTATGCCGTGCAGGCGTTGCGGCGCGGGAGTTTTTGGTTGAAGCCTTGAAATGTCAAAATTTTGAACATCTGCCGAAATTTGCGAAGTTCTAAAGTTGCCCCACAGCCTGCCGATTTCTCTTCTGTTTTCTGTAAACGCGGCATTAAAAGCGCCGCGGGGATTTACGGTAAGGTTTAGCCCAAAGCCGGAAGCTAAAACACAAACCGCGTTTATTGCGCCGTATTCTCTTGAAAACCTTTTATTGCCCGAACCTAAATTAAAATTTCTGTAAGAAAGTTCGTTTATATCTATATACAGATATTTTTTACCGTTTTCTCTTGCAAGTTTGATATCAAGAATGCCCTTTAAATCAGGTCGTATTTTTTCAAGGTTAACCCTTCCGGACAAGCTTGCGCTTTCATCTATTTTGGCAGTTGCAGGAAGTTTTAAATTAATATCGCCAAAGTCACCCGAAAAGTTAAAGCTTAAAGCGCGGTATGAGCGTCTGACAAGCCCCAAAGAATGGCTTAAATCAAAGCCCCTGCTGCGAAGTGTTTCAAAATATATTGCCTGCTCTAAACTGCCGTCATGCAAGAGATAATATCCTTTAATTGAAATTTCAGAATACACAACTCCCGCAGATGATAAAGTTATATTATTAAAAATTTTTCCGTTGTTTTTAAAAACTTCTCCCAAAACATTAAAAGGCATGTTGCGATAATTAAAATTGCCATGCAGCTTAGATATGTTTCTTAAATTAAACGTAAGGTTAACATTTTCAAACCTTTCACTGCCTGCATAAATAAAAGAACGTTTTAAAATAATATTTGTATTCCTAAAAGGCAGGCTGAAAGTTCTCTCGTTGATATTTGACGGTTCTAAAGTTTCACTCGCACCAACATCGTCGCCCGAAGTTAAATTTTTTAAATCAATGTTAAGCCCTAAAATTTTTATTGTTTGGGCAATAGAGGCGGGATACCTGAAATTTTTTAAGTAGTTAAGCGGGCTTATTCTTATGGTAATTTCTTCAGCCGAGGCGTCTATCGAGGTAAAATAAACATTTTGAAACCTTATCTGGCGGCGCAATGGGCTAATAGCAAAGTTTGAAAAGTAAACATCCTGCCCCGTTGTTTTGCTTATAATACGCATAAGGGCAGGGGTATATAAAACACCTCTTGAGCCATAAGAGGCCACAGCCGCGCAAAGCGCTAAAAAAACGAAAATGATGTATTTTAAATTTGTCCGCATTATTATTTTTTAATGTAGTGCCTTTTTAAAATGTCGGCCAAAGGTATATTTTTTTATTTTTTTGACTTTATCGGCGTACCTGTAAGGCGCGTTAAATTTCTAAATTCTTTAATAAGTTTTGCTGTAAGCGGGCCTGGCTTACCGTCGTTTATTACGCGCCCGTCTACTTTTACAACCGGTATTACTTCAGCGGCGGTGCCTGTTAAAAAGCATTCGTCTGCCGTGTAAACATCGTATAGGGTGAAAAGCTCTTCTTTTACGTTAAGTTTTAGCTTGTTTTTAGCAAGCTCTATAGTGGCTTTCATGGTTATGCCGTCAAGCGTGCCTGAATAAGCAGGCGG
>WQVR01000026.1 GCA_009785775.1 Candidatus Proendomicrobium guianensium | reverse complement strand
ATCGGCTGAACTTATTTTCAGCCAAGACCCTTTAAGAATACTCAGGGCTTTGCGTCAAAGTTTGCAACTTAACTTTAAAATAGAAGAAGAAACTTTTAAAGCGCTTAAAAACTCGGTAAGCCGCATAAATATTGTTTCGCCTGAACGCATAAGGGACGAGTTAAATAAAATTTTAACTGACTCGGATATTTCTTCAGGTCGGTTTCCGTCGGAAGCATTTGTTATAATGAGTGAAATAGGTCTTTTAAAAGAAATTTTGCCCGAGGTAGATATTTTAAAAGGCGTAACCCAGCCCGCTAAATATCACGACAAAGACGTTTTTTTTCATACATTAGACGTTTTAAACCGTGCCGCCGGAGATTTAACGCTAAGTCTTGCCGCACTTCTTCACGATACCGGTAAATATTATACTGCCGCTTCGGATGAAAGCGGTAAAATTTCTTTTATAGGGCATGAAGCAAAAAGCGCTGAAATTGCCCGAAATGTTTTACTAAGGTTTAAATACAGCACCGATATAATAGAAAAAGTTGTTTTTATTGTTGAAAACCACATGCGTTCCGGATCTTACAGCGATGTCTGGACAGATGCCGCCGTAAGGCGCTACTACAAAAAAACAAGCAAATACTTTCCCGTTCTTGAAATTTTTGCGCAAATTGATTACGGCAAGCAAAAACCTGACGAGCGTATTGCGGCTTTAGTTGACAGAATAGAAAGTTTGCATAAAGCAAAAAAGCTTACTTTTAATGAAAACCTTATAACCGGCGACGATATTATAAACTTTTTGGGCGTAACGCCCATTAGTAAAACTGAAATAAGGGTTGCGCCCAAAGGCGGTAAATGGGTTGGCGAAGTTAAACGCTATATTAATGAAATGCAAATCGAAAATCCTGCGCTTTCAAGGGAAGAACTTTTAAGCTTGTGCGCTAAATTTTTAGAGGAAAAAAAGCTTTAAATTTTGTATAATATTTGCAATCAAAATGGAAAACAATGTTAATCAGCCGCCACAGGAAAATTTGAAGCAGGAATCTGACGCGCATGCTCAAACTCCTGAAAATATAGAAGACCGTAAAGAAACAGTTGAAAAGTGTTACGATGTAGAGGGGCTGATAATAGGCGCCGTGGCGGGCGTTCCGTTAATAGCGGTAATGAATGCTTTGATGGCTATACAAATAGGCATGCTTGTGGGGCTTATTGTAGGCGCCAATATCAAAAAAAAATAGTAGACTGTGCGAGGGGCGGCGATGGCTGTAAATTTTAACAGGTATATCAAAACGTTTATAGACAAGTTCATAGACCGTGCCGAACTTAACCCCGAAGATTTTAAAATAAGCATGTCTGCCGTCAGCAGAGAAGAATACAACAAACTTATTGAAATTTACACAAACTCCGTTAAGCAAAATAAAACGGATGCTTCCGCCTATTATAACAGAGGCCTTGTTTACACTAAAAAGGGCTCTTATGACCTTGCAATTGCCGACTTCACAAAAGCCATAGACCTTGACCCTAAATTTTCGTTTGCCTATACAGCCCGCGCAGAAGCCTACGGGCTTATGGGTTCTTATGAGGAATCTCTTGCAGATTACGACCACGCAATAAACTTAAACCCTTCAAACTCAGCGCCTTATAACGGGCTTGGCAATGTTTACAGGCGTATGGGAAAGTACGATTTAAGCATTGAAAACTTTAACAAGGCTGTAGAACTTAACGGGGAAAGTTCTGCGTCTTATTACGGGCGTGCGATGGCATACCGTAATATGGAAGAAATTGACCTTGCAATTGCAGACTTTACAAAAACTATAGAATTAGACCCCACCGACGACTATGCCTACGCTAACCGCGCAATAGCCTATCGTAATAAAGATTTTTTGGATTTAGCTGTTGCTGATTTTACAATGGCTATAAAGCTTAAACCCCAAAACTCTTACGCGTACGCTAATCGCGCTATAGCAAACAGAAAAATGCTTCACGAAGACTTAGCCGAAAAAGACCTTAAAGAAGCGCTGTCTATATCCGGTGAAGACTCATTTGCCCACTACAGTTTAGGCAACTTGTACCGCTATCAGGGCTTTAACGACAAAGCCTTAAAAGAATATAACCTTGCCATAGAGTTCGATTTTAAATGCGCGCCTGCTTATGTTTTTCGCGCTTTGGTATATTACGACCGCGCAGAATTTCAAAAAGCTTACGAAGATGTTTCACAAGCAATAGAGTTTATGCCCAATATGTACGAACTTTATTTGTTTAAAGGCTTTATTGCCGGTACCGTTAAAGACGCTTCTGATTCAATGGCCGATTATAGCCATGCCGTGGAACTAAACGAAACTTCGCCTGAAGCTAACTACGCTTTAGCTGTTGCGAACTTATCTAAGAACAATTACACCGAAGCTGAAAAGTATTTTACCAAAGCTGAAGGGCTTAGTTTTACCCAGTCTGAGCTTTACTACGGCCGCGCGACCGCCAATTATTACAGAAAAGACAATGCTTTTGCCGTTAAAGACTATACCGTTGCAATTGAAAAAAACGAAAACCTTACGGAAGCTTACTTCGGACGCGCTTTAGCTTACATAGACCTTGCCGACTATCCCGCCGCTATTGCAGATTTAAAACGCGCAGTTTTTGAAAACTATAATCTTGGAGCCAGTTATTTTTATTTAGGCGTGGCAAACGCGAAGTTAAAATACTACGTAAATGCTATAGAAAACTTTAAAGCCGCCGAAGCAAAAGATTATGACAAACTTGAAATTTTACGCCACCGCGCAAAAGCATACATAGCAATTAATGACGCAGATTCCGCCCTTCTAGACTTAAACGCCGCTCGTGAACTTGCTCCCGAAGACCCTGTTATTCACTATAGTGCGGCGGAAATTTTATTTTCAGGCGGTAAGTTAAACGAAGCTTTGATAAGCGTGGATAAGGCGCTTGAATTTTCAAAATCTAATGAAAAACTTTACTTCTTAAAAGCAAAAATAAATTTTGCAATGGGAGATTTTGCAAGTAGCGTTAAAGACGCTAAAGTCGCCGCAGAACTCATGCCGGACTTTGAAGACGCTTTTGTTTTGGTTGCCGACGCTTACACCAAACTTGAAGTTTACCAAGACGCCCAAAAAAATTATGAAGAAGCTTTAAGCCTAACCCCTCAAAACTACAGTGCCCTTTTAAAACTTGCCGCGCTTTTTATAAAAACCGAAAATTATCCTAGAGCAGAGGAAACGCTGGACGCCGCTTTGAAAATTAAAGATGATGACTTTCACGCCTATATTTACAAAGCCGTAATAGAACGCAATACAGGCGACAATACAGCCGCGGTAAAAAGTTATGATAAATTTCTTTTAACAGCGATTCATGATAAATTTATAAACATAGACGAAGAAATAATAACTTTTCAAAATTACGGCGCCGACTTAAAAGCCGAATATTTACAAAAAATAGAAGCCTTAGAAAAAGAAAATACGGCGCTTAAAGAAACCGCCGCAAATTATGATACTGCCCTTAATGAAATTGAGGTTCTTAAAACCAAACAAACCGAGCTTATTCAAAAAATTGAATCTGCCAAGCAAGTTGAGCCTGTACAACAGTCTGAACCTGCCGAGCAGGCTGAGCCTGAGCAACCTCAACAATCTGAACCAACACAGGAAGCAGAGTCTGTAACAGAACAGCCTTTGCCTGAATCTGCGCCCGAATCGATTTCTGAAAATGAAAATAAGATAATAGAACAAGAAATTATAGAAGAACAAGACGTAACGGCTGAGCGCGAAATTATAGCCGAAGAAGTTAAACAGATTGAATCTGATCAGGAAACACAGGTAGCCGAACAGGCGGAAGAAGAACAAACAAATCAACCGGAAGAGTTGCAACAGGCAGAAAATGTAGCGCAGGCTGATGAGCCTTTACAGCAAACGGAACATGTCGCAGAGCAAGCGCCTGAGTCTGTTGCGGAACCTGAATCTGCAGAGCAGGCCGAGCCCGTACAAGAAACAGAACCGGTTGTGGAACAGCTTGAGCCTGAAACTGTCCCGTCGCCGCCTCCCGTGCCTGAATATTTGCAACAACAGCAACAAACAGAACCTGCTAAAACTGAAGAGCCTGTAGTAGCGGCAGTTGAAGTTAACCCCGTTGAAGCGGCTCAACCGATTGAATCGGTTCAATTGCCCGAAGAATACGCCCCTGTAATTTTTGAAAACATTGCAGACGCTGACAAAGCAATAAAAAAAGACCCTAAAAATTTTAAAAACTATATTGCCCGCGCCTTGCTTTTTGTCGGCAAAAAAGAATTTAAAAAAGCGGTTAAAGACTATACTTCAGCGATAGAACTTACAAAAGGTACCCAGCCGCAAATATATATAAACCGTGCGGGCGCATATTTTGCGATTGAAAAATATAAAGATGTAATTGCAGACGCCGCAAAAGTTTTATCTAAAGAGCCTTTAACTCAAGAACTTTCAATAGAGGCGCATATGTTAAGCGCTAAATCAAACCTTGCGTTAAAAAACTTCCAAAAACACGAGGAAAGTTTAAACAAAGTAATAGAAATCGACCCCAAAAACCTCACTGCCCAAACTGCTCTTGCCAATTACTATTTTACGCGCGGCCTTTTTGAAAAAGCCATTCAAAGTTATAAAATCATAATTATAGAAATAGACACAAATAACGCAGACGCTTACTACAAACTAGGGCTTGCTTATTACAATACGCAAAACTTTCAAGATTCAAAAAAATATTTTGAAAAAACGCTTCTTTTGGATGTGGTGCATAAAGACATATACAAATTTTTGGGCAATATTTATTTTGGCGAAGAAAACTTTGAAAAAGCGTCTGAAAACTTTGCTGTTGCTATCGAAAACAAAACAGCCGGTAAAGACGAATACTTAAAAGCGGCAAAGGCGTACATCGCTATCCAAAATTATGACGAAGCTTTAAGTGTGTTAACGCGCCTTAGCGCTCTTGCGCCAAAAGAGTACGAGGTTTATGTTTTAACGGCTGATATATACCAAACAAGGCAAGACCTGCCCAAGGCTGTCCAAGAAATGGAAAAAGCTTTAAAGTTTAATTCAAAAAGCGCAGAACTGTTTAAAAATACCGCTAATATCTATTTTGAAGTTGGCAAATATTCCGAGGCGGGAAAGTATTACGCTAAAGCTATAAGCTTAGACAAAAGTAACGGAGAACTTTACTACTTACGCGCATTGGCTTATCTAAAAGTTTCAAATAACAAGGCGGCTACGGAAGATTTTGGTACGGCGTCTAAACTGGGTTATATTTTTGATCAAAGTATTATACCCTCAAACAAACCGGTTGATACGGTAAAACCGCCTGAGCAAGCTCAACAGTCTGTGGTTGAGGAGCCTCCAAAGCAAACAGAACCTGTAAAAGTTGCAGAACCCGTGCAGAAAGAAGATCCTGTTCAGCACTCCGAGCCTGCAAAAGTTATACCGCCTGCTCAAGAAAAAGAAAATCCTGTGCAACCGCTTGAAGTGGTTAAGCAACCAAGCATTGCGGCGGTACCTGTAGCGCAACCTGTTGTTGCTAAACAATCTGTTTCCGTTCAGGCTAGCGCGGCGGCGCCAAGCGGCGACTATAATCTTTTTTATTCAAAAGGAACTGTAGAGTTTCGTAAAAAAGTTTATGCTAAAGCCGTAGAAAATTTTACAAAAGCTATAGAGATAGAACCCGCTAATTTTCAGGGACATCTTGCCCGTGCAGACGCTTATGCCGCAATGGGAGATTTAGATAAAGCCCTGCCTGATTTTAATAAAACAATATCCCTATCGGCAAATTCATTTACGGCGTACTATAAAAGGGGTAGCGTTTATCTTGCAAAAGGCGAACTGGAAAACGCTTTAAAGGATTTTCAGGAATCCGTACGCATTAACGGAAAATTTACAGCCGCGCATTTCGGGCTTGGCGAAGTTTACGAAAAGATGGGACATTATGGCAATGCTTTAGAAGAATACGAAAAAGCCTCTCAAGACCCCAGATATTCCAAAGAGTGCGCGCAAAAGGTTAAAGAACTCAAAGGTAAAACATAAACTAAAAATTAGAATGCGCAGAATAAAGTTAACAGTACTGTTCTTGATTTGTTTGTCTGTCGGCGCTTATGCCGCGCAGGGTCACCGAAATGCCCTTGCCTTAACGGACGCCGTACAATCGCGCGATTTTTCAGCTGTAAACTCTATGCTTTCGCGCGGCTTTTCCCCCAACTCTACCGACACATTTGGCACCAGCGCTTTGACTTTGGCAATTAATGCAGGCGATGAAAAAATTGCCGAACTTCTTTTGCGCCGTGGCGCAAACCCTAACCTTTCTTCAGGCGGCGGTATGCGTACGTTAATGCTTGCCATTAACAGACAAATGGAAAATACAGCAGTAGGTATAATTACTGCAAGCCCACTGCTTGCAAGCGCTTCTTTAAGCAACGGTACTACAACGCTTATGATGGCTTCTTACGCTGGTTTTGAAAACCTTGCAAATGTTCTGATAACCCGCGGCGCAGACGTTAACGCCAAAACTCAAGACGGTACAACTGCTTCGGCTATTGCCATGCGTGCAGGACACATGAATATAGTAAGAGCTTTAAACAGGGCGGGTTCTGTACCCGGAAGTTTAATAGAGTGTGTTATCCATTCAAACATTCCGCTTGCCGAAAGGTTTTTGGAAGCCGGCGAAAGTATAGAGGTAAGAAGTGTCTTAGGTAAAACGCCGCTTATAATAGCTTTTGAAAATTTAGATTACGATATGGCGCGGTTTTTGTTGTCCAGAGGAGCAAATATTAATGCTCAAGATTTGGCAAGAATTACGCCGCTTATGGTTGCAAGCATTGCCAACAGAGAAGACTTGGTAAGGCTTGCCTTATCTTACGGCGCTTTACCTTCAGTCAACGATATAAACGCTATTACGCCGTTAATGTATGCTGTTTTAAATAGAAACATAAACATAGCGCAAATGCTTATAAATGCCCGCGCCCGCGTAGACGCTGTAGACAATAACGGACTTACGGCTTTAGGGCTTGCCGTTCGAAACGGAGATATGAATATGGCATATCTGCTTGTAGGTGTTGGCGCCAATGTTAACTTAAGAGCTAATAATGCCCGAAGGGTGTTAAATATTGCCGTAGGTATGCAAAATAAAGAAATGACGGAGTTTTTAATAAGGCGTGGCGCCCGCGTTAATCCCAAAGATAGAAACGGCCTTACGCCTTTAATGGTTGCGGTTTTGCGGGGTAACTACGACATAACAAAGCTTTTGCTTGCTTCAGGAGCCCGCAGAACCGCCACAGGTCCCGACGGGCTTACCATTGCCGACTATGCCTTAAGAGGCGGCAACGAAAAAATAATCAGACTATTAGGGGTATAGGTTAAAAATTAAACCATGGCGAAAGAAAATATTTACGAAGAATATCTTCTAAACTATTCCAGCTACAAAATGAGCAAATGCACTACCGAAGCGGAAGTGGTGCGTTTATTAGTGGGTCTTGTAAATAAAAGTTTTAAAGCGCCTTGCTATGCTTATGTCTACCACTATTCAAGTGATAGTTACACTTTAGAATCTCTAAGCGAAACAGAGGCAAAAGAAGTATGTGCGCTTAGTAAAAAAACAATACCTAAAACAAATCCTTTGATAAGATATTTTACCGACAGAAAAATATTTACGGTAGCGCCTGAAAGTTTTGAAAAGTCATCGATAAAAAGGCTTGTGTCCGTTAAAGGCGGTAAAAAATATTTTGGCGATTTTTTTAGCGCCTTTCAAAAGGAGCTTTCGGTTTTCAACTCTGAACTTATAGTGCCGGCTTTTTTTGAAGACAAATTGCTGATGATTTTGCTTCTTGGTAAAAAAATGAGCGGGAAAAAATATACCCTCGAGGACAAACATGTTTTGCGTATAATTGCCGAAGACTCTTTGGTGTTTGTGCGTAATGTGAAACTTCACAAAGAAATTGCAAGGCAGCACGAAGTAAAGAAAGACCTGTTTTTTAGCGTTATTTCTGCCTTAACCGAAACCATAAGCGCAAAGGACCAATATACCAAAGGCCACTTAGAGCGCGTAAAATATTATTGCCATGCAATAGCAAAATATTTGCCGCAAAATATGAAAGTTAATGCCGAAGAATTGGAAATTTCCGCACTGCTTCACGATGTCGGAAAAGTTGCCGTACCTGAAAACATATTAAACAAACCCAGTAAACTTACCAAGGCAGAACTTGACACTGTACGTTGCCACCCTGTTATAGGCGCTGAGATATTAAGCAAAATTGATAATATAGACTCTATAGTTGACGGAATCAAATACCACCACGAACGCTATGACGGCAAAGGTTACCCTTCGGGTATAAAAATAAGTAATGTGCCGATGATTGCTTCTATAATATCGCTTGCAGACGCTTACGATGCCATGACCTCAGACCGTCCCTACAGAAAAGCCCTAACGCCAGACCAAGCCCGTAAAGAAATTTTGGAAAACTCAGGCAAACAATTTCACCCT
>WQVR01000025.1 GCA_009785775.1 Candidatus Proendomicrobium guianensium | reverse complement strand
TTACTGCTTCTATAGGCCATATATACATTGTTACGGGTCTTGCAAAACTTGGAAAATATCTTGTATACGGATTTTCTTCGTTTTCAGGTTTTTTTTGCCCAGCGGGAGCTGTTGTTATGCCTGTGCCGACTATGCCCATAGTTAAAAGCATAATAACCATGTTTATAACCCTTCTAAATATTGAATGTCTTGGAATTCTATTTGGGGTTTCCACAAACCTGCCGCTTGGCGCGCCATTGCCTGTTATTACGTCACTTTCAATATCGGCTATTTCAAATTGCGTTATTTCACCATCTACAATAACAGTGGCGGTAAAAGCGCGTTCACCACGCCTTTCTAAATTAATAATTCGGGCATCTTGGGTAATATTTTTGGTTTGCAATATTCTTTGCAAGTATTCGTTAAGTGTGTTGTAAAAGTTTTCGCCGTTTATATGCGCTGAAAGTTCGTCTAATAATGAAGCATTTAAAAAATTAGTAAATATTACTTCCAACGGATTCTCCCAAGGCAAATTAAAAACAGCGCTTGTTAAAAGTATTTGATAAGCATTTTGAAACAATGATTTTTTAGTATGAAAATCCCTTTTAAATAAATATTCGGCGCGGGCGGCGTTAAAACCCTGAGGCCGCGGCATTACTATGGCATAATTAACCGCGTTTATATTCATTAAATCTTTCATTCCCTGAGAGTGAAAACCGCCTGAAATAAGTATATCCGCCGGAGTTCCCGCTGCCTGTAACATATCGGTAAGAGTTATGCCGAAACGGTTATTAAAAGCAACCGTATATCTGGCACCTGTGGCCGACACAGGCGTAATGTATGCGCCGCCCAATGCATTAGAAAGGAACAGGTTGTTTCTTTCTAAGTTATTTTCGTAAAACCTTGCCGCTACATCAAACTGGGCTCTAAGCCAATTTATATATTCAACCGGAATATAATTTTCAAGCAGTATGGAATATCTTACAAAGTTGTTCATTACAAAAACATGCTCTTCAGAGGTAAGTTTTCCCGTAAGCATATTTAGCAATCTTGGCGTGAAGTGGTTAAGAAATATTAAGTCCCTTTCTCTTTGCCTGCGGGCATTTCTATACAATAACTCATGGGATAAAAAATCTTCCTGTATGAAAAAGAATCTGTAGTTAAAGGAGTTTTTTATATTTAGAAGCGCAATATAATTTCTAATGCTTGGGAATTTATCAGACTTGCCGCTATTAAGTAAGTAAAGGTTTATCCTTTTTATATATTCGGTGGGATGATTTTGCGCAAGGGCGGACAACTGTCTATATTGTGAGTACGATATGTTGTTTCTTAGCCACTCACGCGCGGTATTTAATTCTTTTTGCAGTTTTCTGTAGTTTATACGCCTTGCAGACCTGATAATGTAATTATAACGCGCGATATATCTAAAATTAAAAAACGGTACGTCGCTTCTTCTGGCAAGCCTTTCCAATGCGGCATAGTACCGCCTGTCGCTTACCCTGCCGCGTTTATGTCTTTGCTGCAGCCTGTGCAGCCTTCTGTTTTGGATACTGTAGGTTGTACGGATTAGTTGTGATAGGCGGCCTTGTATAAAACTGATGAGCTGCCTGTTGTCTGCTTCGTTTTCAAGCATTTGGCGCAAAAGTTCAAAATTTTCAACGTAAACGGTTTCATCTTCTACGCCTTTAAACCGTATATCTGCGTTTGTATTATTTACTTTAAAATATTCTGCGCCACTGATTCTGCCGTCTTTAAGCAGTCTGTGGGCGAGGGTACGGCGTAAAGTCGGGTCGGGCTCTTGCCTTAGCCAGTTTATATCTACCAAACCCCACGCGCCTTCAAGCCATATTGTGCCTATATTATAATTTTGGACAAGATAATTTAAAATGTCGGCAATATTTCTTTGGGTTGCATAGTCGGCGTGCATGTCTTGGATATTTATTATGGTGTTTTCACTGCCAAAAAAGAAATCATACATTACGTTTGCTAGGTCGCGCGGAACAAGAGGTGGGCTTGCATTACTAAAAACTGGGGCAACAAAGGCAGACGCAGAGACCCTTTGCGGTAAATAAGATATAAGCAAACAGAAAGAAACAACAAAAGCAAAAAACTTTCTTAACACTCGGGGCACCGCCTTTAACAGCCCTATTGGCACTCATTAATTATAGTCTGTAAAGGCTTTTTTAGCAATCCGTTTAAAGCCATTCCCCTGCGCTTGAAAAAACATAAAGCCTTTAGCAAAACCTATTTAAAGATTTTCCAATATTCCTAATACTATTTCAGAAGAAATGTCAGACGCTGTCTGCACAAAATACCTGAAATCCGCAAGCGCTCTGCCGTCTGCTTTGTCTGACATGGTTCTAATTACCATAAACGGTATATCAAACTTGCGCGCTACTAAAGCAACTGATGAACCTTCCATTTCGCAAGCCAAAGCATTAAACTGCCTGCGTAAAAAATATACAAATTCTACACTTGCGATAAATTGGTCTCCCGTGGCGACCACTCCCCTGTGTACTCTGTCAGAGCCTACAACCGATACAGCTATATCATAAGCTAAGTTTACATAGTTTTTGGCGGCGGTTATAGATTCAATTCCTCCGGGGCCGGGTCTCCAAAAAAAGCCGTCGGGACCTTGTGTGCCAAAGTCGTGCGTAACAAGTTCGGTCGCAATTACAACGTCAAGCACTCCCACGCCTTCCCCAACGCCGCCAGCTACGCCCGTAAATATAATATGGCTTACGTTATATTTATAAGCCAGTATCGCAGCACTTGCCGCTGATAAAGTTTTTCCTATGCCCGCCCTTACAATTACCACGTTTCTTCCGCGCAAAGTCCCTATATGGTAAATTACGCCGCCCACTTCTTCAGACCTTATAATATCTGCATTATTCAACAAATGTTTAATTTCATAATCCATAGCGCTGATAATTCCTATCGGGCGCTGTGCTTCTGAACTGTGCCTTTGGGCATTGCCGCAAGCAAACAAAAATATGCAAGATATTAGTAATAACAACTTTTTCATTTTAACTCCTGTTCGCGTAGAAAGCAACTTAATATGCGGGCTGTATTATTAATTTTAATTATGGTTAAATAAATTCTATTGTGTAGTTATTTATTGCAGGAAAAGCTTGGAGAAGTTCTGTTAATTGGCGTTTGGCTTCTTGACGAGCTTGGTCAAAAATGCCGCGGGTGCGTGCGTTCATTTCCATCTCTATTTTACGTTCGGCATTAAGCCTAAAAGGCGTGTCTAACCTTATCGGGTTAAATATATTATTTGTTTGGTCAAAAACCTGAAGAGAATCTTCCTTTATGGTGTGAGATTTAACCCGTATCGGAGGGAGTTGTATTGTAATTATGTTGTCATTTTCTGTAACATTAATAAGCGAACCGTCAAATCCAAACCTTATAACCCCATCGAACGAATAAAGAAATCTGTTTTCGGTGAACGGTATGCCCATATCGCCGAATCTTAAACTATCTCTGTGCGAAATAAGCGTTGTGTAACGGTAAATAAGGCTTACAAACTCTGAAGCGGGCATAATTTCTTTTACTATTGTATGCGCGCTAGTATGCGACATATTATCAATAGCCCAATGCCTGCGTATACGGGCAAACATAAAGCCAACGGCTAAAGCAAGAGCCACAACCAAAATTATAAGTACTGTTCTCATTTGCAAGCTTCCTTGACCTGCATACATCGCTACGACAATAGTGACTTGCGGAATTGTGTCCGCAAGCCACTATCGAATTTCAAAATTTTAAATTCTAAATCTATGACCTACGTTAATGCCGACTCTTGTAAAAGTAAAGTCTGCGCCGCCGGCTCTAGTAGCATAAGAACTATACATTATACCTGCCAGCCAGTTTTCGGCAAATTCATAGCCTGCACCGATTGCCCAATACAAACCGCCTGTTTGGCTTCCGGAAGTATTAGTAAAGTTAGCGCTGGCTACCCAACCAATATTGGCTTGAAAGAAAACTTCCGGCCTTGTTGCTATGGGGTTTGCCTTTACAGTAAAGTAAATGGGAAGATACGAAATTCTAGAGTCATGATCGTCAAGTTTTGTAGGAAATACATATTCTATGCCGGCGCCTATGCTGAACATTTCATGAATGCCAAATAAATATTCGCCCGCTACGGAAAAACCTACTCTCGTTGATTCGTCGAGTGATTGACCTTGCCCGCTAATATTCAAGTCACCGGTTATGCCCGCGCTTGCCCTTACGTTAACAAATTGGCTACCTTGCGCCGCAAAAGATGCACCCGCCATAACTGCCACTGCCAGTAATGCTAATCCTAATTTTCTCACTTTAATGCCTCCATAGGATAGATTCAACTTCACTTGGTGCCGGGGGCGGGACTTGAACCCGCACGCCGCGTGAGCGACTAGAGATTTTGAGTCTCTCGTGTCTGCCATTCCACCACCCCGGCATATTAGAACATTCATTTTATAATAAATCTATTATGCAGTCAACGCGCGGCGGATATTTATATCCGCCGCGCGCAGTACTACTATTCTTTATCTGTTGCGGTTTCTACAGCATCTTGGGCTTGGCTTTCTTCGCCGTCTTCTTTAACAACCGAGGCAACTGCGGCAACTTTATCGCCGTCTTCAAGGCGAACAAGCCTTACGCCTTGCACATTGCGCCCGATAACAGAAATGCTTTCAACGCGCATACGTATAGTAATGCCGTTTTGTGTCATAATCATTACTTCTTCGCCCGCATTAGCTTTTTTTATGCCTACAACCACACCGTTACGTTCGGTGGTTTGCATGTTTATAACACCTTTGCCGCTACGGCGCTGCAGACGGTATTTGCCTACTTCCGTGCGTTTGCCGTAGCCGTTTTCAGAAACTGATAAGAAAATATCTCCCTCTGAAAACACTTCCATACCTACAACCTCGTCGCCTTTTTCAAGGTCTATGCCCCGCACGCCCATACCGGCGCGCCCAATTGCGCGAACATCTGCTTCTTTAAATCTTATAGCTATGCCCTGCTTGGTAGCAATAACTACTTCAGGGTTTTTATTTATTGCTTTTACTTCGCTTAGAATATCACCGTCATCTAACTTTATAGCTATTATACCGCCTTTGCGGGGGTTTGAAAATTCACTTAACGCTATTTTTTTAATGGTGCCGTTACGTGTGCACATTAATAAATATTCGTCTTTAATTTCTTTAGGGTTTAGCGATTTTATTGGAATTGCCGCGGTGATTTTTTCTTCCGTGCCTTGCAATTGCAATAAGTTTACTATCGCTTTGCCTTTAGAGGTGCGCGCGCCTTCGGGTATTTCGTATGCCCTTAACCAATACAACCTTCCGCGCGATGTAAAGAATAGCATGTACGCGTGGCTACTTGTTGTAAACATATTTTCTACAAAATCTTCTTCTTTTGTCGTCATGCCTGCAATACCGCGCCCGCCGCGGTGCTGTGCTTTGTAAGTGTCGGCGGGTATGCGTTTAATATAGCCCGCATGCGACATGGTAATTACAACTTCTTCTTCCTGTATTAAATCTTCAATATTAAAGTCTGCCTCAGCCGCTTGAATTTTTGTGCGGCGGGCGTCGCCGTGCTTTTCTTTAAGGGAGATAAGTTCTTCTTTAATAATTGCGTCTATTTTTTTAGAATCAGCAAGAATAGATTTTAAACGCTCTATAAGTTTTAAAAGTTCTAAGTATTCGTCGTCAATTTTTTTGCGCTCAAGACCCGACAAGCTTTGAAGCTTCATGTCGAGTATTGCTTGTGCTTGCAGTTTTGAAAGCTTAAATTTAGACATTAAGCTTGTGCGTGCCGAGTCTGTATCGGCCGAGTCTTTAATAGTTTTTATTACCGCGTCTAGGTTATCCAACGCAATTTTTAAGCCTTCTAAAATGTGCGCCCTGTTTTCGGCCTTTTGAAGTTCAAACTTGGTGCGGCGCGTTATAACAACTTTTCTGTGCTCTAAGAAGTGTCCTATTACTTCTTTAATATTCATTACTTTAGGTTTATTGTTTACGAGCGCTAACATTATTACGCCAAATGACGTTTGCATTTGCGTGTGCTTGTATAGCTGATTTAGTACAACTTGTGCATTAGCATCGCGCTTAATTTCTATTACAACTCTTATACCATCGCGGTCAGACTCATCACGAAGGTCTGAAATGCCGTCTAATTTTTTATCACGCACGAGGTCTGCTATAGCGGTAATAAGGTTTGCTTTGTTTACCTGATAGGGTATTTCGTTTACTATTATGGCTTCGCGACCGTTTTTAAATTCCTCTATTTCAGCTTTAGCGCGCATACGGACTGAACCGCGCCCTGTTTCCATATAATCTTTAATGCCAGACTTGCCAAGTATTATGCCTGCCGTGGGAAAATCCGGCCCTTTAATTATTTTAGATATCGCTGCCATTTCTATTTCAGGGTCATCTATAATTGCAATAGAAGCGTCCACAATTTCAGACAAATTATGCGTGGGAATATTTGTTGCCATACCCACCGCTATTCCGTTAGAACCATTAATTAAAAGCGTAGGAAGTTTTGAGGGAAGTATTACGGGCTCTTCCAGCGAGCCGTCGTAATTAGGGGTAAAGTCTACCGTGTTTTTGTCTAAGTCTGAAAGCATTTCATCGGCTATAGAGTCCAAGCGGGCTTCGGTATAACGCATTGCCGCGGCTGAATCTCCGTCTATACTTCCGAAGTTGCCTTGACCGTCTACAAGCGGATAACGCAGTGAAAAATCTTGCGACATTCTTACCATTGCGTCATAAACAGCCGTGTCGCCGTGGGGGTGATATTTACCCAAAACGTCGCCCACTACACGTGCAGATTTTTTATAAGCGGTATTATGCTTTAAACCCATTTCTTTCATAGAGTATAAAATTCTTCTGTGCACGGGTTTTAAGCCGTCGCGCACGTCGGGCAAGGCACGACCGACAATAACACTCATGGCATAGTCTATGTAAGACGTGCGCATTTCGTCTTCAATATTTCTTGCGCCCACATTCGGGTCTAAAACTTCCTGCGTTTCTTTAACTTTGTTTTTGTCTTCTGGCATGGTTACCTCTTATAATTTATCTTTTAATAATTATCTGAAAAAAGGCTCTAACATTAAATTTATTGTTTGGCGAAAACTTTTGTAAGACAAATACACCCTAAGCCTTAGCGTATAGACCCTTAAAAAATCTAAAGGCGAAAACCATTTCTTTTTATACTTCATTGCGTACAGTTCCGTGCCCGGCATTGGCGTAAGACGGCTTAAAGAAAAACTGTCAGGACGCGCCGCCTTTAAAAAATTTAAAGTTTCTTTGAAACTTTTTGCCGTTTCAAAAGGGTGACAGTACATAATATTAACATGCGGCTTTATACCCGCTTTAGAAAGCCGCGCACAAAATTCTACTATCTGTTCATTAGTATAATGCGGCCTTTTTAAAAACTTCCGCATTTGCAAGCAGCCCGACTCAACCCCGAAAACCAAAAAATCTACATTCGCCTGCCTAAGGCAGGTTATAATATCATCATCTAAAAAACTGGGCGCAAAATTTATGCGAAGTTTAAAATTTATTTTCTTGTCTAAACTTTCGTTATACTCTTTTAAAAGGCAACAAAGTTGCTTTAGTTTTTCAATGTCTAAAAAGGTTTCAGCTTCAAGAAAAACCGCGTTAACTTTACCGTATTTGTCTTTTAAATATTTAACTTCGCCTAAAACACTTTCAGGGCTACGGTACCTCAACTCTCCACTGAGCGCCCCCGTAGCACAGTAAATACACTTTCCCTTACAACCGCGGGTAAGTGTTATTTTGTAGTAGCCGTCTTTATTGCCCCTAAGGGGCTTCAAGTCCGTATCCTTACTTTTTGAAAAACCTTCTCTGTCGGGATAGGGCAATGTATCTAAGTTTGCTATAACGGCCACGTTGCTACTTTTTAAAACTCCGTTTGGGGTTTTTATCCAAAGACCACTTATTGCTTCATATTTGTTATTTGCAACCATCTCGGCATAGCGGGCGACCACCGCCTCGCCTTCGCCTATACATATAGCGTCTATATTTTCATCTGCAAAAATTTCATCCGGCATTAATGTTACGCAAATGCCACCCAATATTATTTTGGCATTGGGAAAATTTTTTTTTGCCTGTTTTGCAAAATGCGCCGAAAGGCGCCAGTCTGAAAACGCCGCTACAGAAACGGCAAAGAGCCCGTAGCGGGCAACATTGTAAAAAATCTTTTTTATATTTGCCTGACTACTAACTGTAAAAACTTCAGTATCATGCCCTGCGCTTTTTAATGCCGCAGAAATATACGCCATGCCAAGCGGCGTTTCCGTGGACGGATCGTGTCGCATTGACCTAAACACATACTTATCGTCCCGTATATACACACAGGCTATTTTCATGCTAGCCCACCCGAAGTTTTGCTTGCCAAAGCCTCACGTTCTTTACGGCAAAAGTCAGCAACTTCTTCATTACCTGCTGCCATCGCGCTATTTTGAGCGCGGATAAAGTATTTCTCGGCATTTTGGATGTCGTGCGTGTTCATATAAGAAACAGCAATATCTTTATGTATCCAAAATTCAGCGTTACC
>WQVR01000024.1 GCA_009785775.1 Candidatus Proendomicrobium guianensium | reverse complement strand
ATAAAAACCTAAAACTTCTTTTTCAAATTCTAAAGCTTCATGAGATTCAAGCGGAGGGGTTTGCGGGCGAACTTTGCCTGCTTTAATTTCAGACATTTCAAAAAGTTCTAAAACATCGGCATTCTTTTGGGCTTTTAAGGCGCTGTCTACGCTTTCATCTATAGAACTTAAAATTTCCGCGCGGGTTTGCAAATGGTTATCGCCCTGAGGGCTGTCACCGCCAAAGCTGTCAAACACGCCTGCTTTTGCAAGGCATTCTAAGGCTTTCTTGTTTGTTGTTTTTAAGTCAATACTTTCTAAAAAACCGTCCCACGCCTTAAAGGCGCCTTTTTCGGCGCGCACTTTTTCTATTTCTTCGGCTATAGCTTCGCCCACATTTTTTATGGCAAGCAAACCAAAACGGATATTGCCATGGGCAGACTGCCCCCCTTCTATCGCAAAAAGTTTTTTTGACGTATTAATATCGGGCGGCAAGATTGTAATGTTAAAAAGTTTTGCGTCTTCAAGATAATTTACCATTTTGCTGTCTTCATTATCTTTAATGGCGCTGCGTCCGATTTCAGAATTTAAAAGCGCCGTAATATATTCCAGCGGATAGTTGGCTTTAAGATAAGCTGTTTGATAACTTACCATGCCGTAAGCCGCAGAGTGGGATTTGTTAAAGCCATACCCCGCAAACTCATAAATATCGCCGTAAATTTTTTCGGCAATTTTCTTTTCAATGCCGTTTTTGCGCGCGCCCTCTACAAATTTTTCGCGCAGTTTTTCCATTTCTTCAGGTATTTTTTTACCCATAGCTTTGCGCAAAACGTCTGCATCACCGGGGGTAAATCCGGCAAGAGCAGTTGCCATTTTCATTACTTGTTCCTGATATAAAATTACGCCGTAGGTGTCTTTTAGTATGGGCTCTTGTAAGGGGTGGTCATAAGCTATTTTAATTTTGCCATGCTTGCGGTTTACAAAAATGTCGAGCATCCCCGCACCCATAGGCCCCGGGCGATAAAGGGCTATTAAAGCTATCACGTCTTCAATGCTTGAGGGTTTAAGTTTGTGCATTAACTCCCGCATGCCTTTAGATTCCAACTGAAACACGCCAAGCGTTAAAGCATTGCACAAAAGTTCAAAGGCTTTAGGGTCGTCAAGCGGGATAGAGTTTATATTAAAATCAGGCTTGGACAACTTAATTAAATTTACGGCGTCATCAATAATTGTTAATGTTCTAAGCCCTAAAAAATCTACCTTTAAAAGACCTAAGGCGGGTAAAACATCGCCGTCATACTGGGTGGTAATAATATCGCGGCTGCCTTTTGAAAGCGGCGAATAGTTTGTTATGCTTTCGTTTGCTATTACCATACCCGCCGCATGCACGCCCGTATGGCGTTTTAAGCCTTCAAGCTTTTGGCTTGTTGAGATAAGCTCTGCAATGCGCGTGTCCGCGCGGCTAAGCGCGCGAAAGTCCGCCGAAGTTTCAAGGGCTTTGGCGATAGAAGCGTTTTGCGGTATAAGTTTTGCTATATTGTTGGATTCGGTTGGCGTAAAACCCATAACGCGCGCAACGTCTTTAATTACTAACCGCGACTGCATAGAGCCGAAAGTTATAATTTGCGCGCAATTTTGCGCGCCGTATTTATTGATAACGTATTCTATTACTTTATCCCTGCCCGTATCTGCAAAGTCTATGTCCAAATCGGGCATGGATAGCCTGTCGGGGTTTAAAAACCGTTCAAACAAAAGCCCGTAATGCAAAGGGCAAATATCTGTAATGCCAAGCGTATATGCCACCATAGAGCCCGCGCCTGAACCGCGCCCCGGGCCCACGGGTATGCCTGACTTTTTGGCGTATAAAATAAAATCCCAAACTATTAAAAAATAAGAAGCAAAACCCATTTTGTTTATAACCGCAAGTTCGTGGTTAAGGCGGTTTACCTGCTCGGTATTTGGCGTGCCGTAACGCGCTTTTAAGCCCTCATTGCAAAGTTTTAAAAGATAACTTTCGGGCGTTTCTCCTTCCGGCACGGGGTAGTTGGGAAGCAACAGTTGGTCAGTAGGGATTTCAAGATTAGTTTTTTCGGCAATTTCAAGCGTGTTTTTTATAGCGTCGGGCAAATACGAAAAAAGAGCCGCCATTTCGTCAGGCGAGCGATAATAAAAAAGGTCACTGTCAAAACGCATACGGTTAGGATCGTCAAACGTTTTGCTTGTGCCTATGCAAAGCAAAATGTCGTGAATGCGGGCGTCTTCTTTTCTTAAAAAGTGGCAGTCATTAGTAGCGACAAGCGGTATCAATGTTTTTTTTGAAAGTTCTATTAAGTCGGGTATAATTTTTTGTTGCTCGGGCAGACCATGGTCCATAATTTCTAAATAAAAATTTTCTTTCCCGAAAATCTCCTGATACTCTATAGCGGCGGCAAGGGCTTTTTCATGCTTTTCATTAAGCAGGCAACTTGCAACTTCCCCCGCTAAACACCCCGACAATGCTATAAGCCCGCCGGAATATTTACGCAAAATTTCTTTATCTACGCGGGGTTTATAATAGAACCCTTCGGTAAAACCCGCGCTGACTAAACGCATAAGGTTTTGGTAACCTTCAAAATTTTTGGCTAATAGCGTTAAGTGGTTATAGTTTACGCTGTCGTCAGAATTTTTATCTAAAGTTCTGTCAAAGCGGGATTTTGGCGCAACGTAAACTTCACAACCTATTATAGGTTTAATGCCCGATTTTTTTGCCGAGCGGTAAAATTCTATAGCGCCGTACATATTACCGTGATCGGTTATGGCAAGCGCGGAGCTTTTGTGTTCTTTAGCTATTAAATGGAAAATGTCGCCCGGTTTGCCGTCTTCGCCCGTTATGCGGCATGCTCCGTCAAGCAAAGAGTATTCGGTGTGGTTATGTAAATGTATAAATTCTGCCATTATCTGATAGTATCCTTTGCGGCGAAATATTTGCTTTTTCCAAGCGTTTTAGATGGCGTTCGCCCTATTGTTTTTAATTCCTGCACGGCAGTTTTATAAGCCTTTTGCGCTGTAATACCTAAAGACGCTTTACCCGGATATAGCGCATAGAGATTTTTATATTTTTGCGGCGTAACATTGGGCATTATAACATTTGCGCCGCAACGTAAAGCAAGCGCGCGGCCGTTTTTTTTAAGCGTTTCCATAGCGGTTGTGGCGGGAATATTTGCAAGCGGCATTATAAGCCTTGTAATAGCCACAACCTTTAAAGCAAGGTTAAAGTTTTTCTGCCAAGTAGCGCGATTTAAGGGTGTAGTACCCCTTAAAGGCGTGTCAGGATTGGGTATAAACGGGCCTATGCCTATCATATCGGCTTTAACTTTTTTAAAAAATAATATATCGCGGGCAATAGATTTTATAGTTTGTTTAGGCAACCCCACAAGCGTTCCCGTACCCGTTTCGAAGTTAAGTTTTTTTATAATATTAATGCAATTCAATCTTTCATTAAAATTGTCATCGGGGTGCATTTTTTTAAACAAGCATTTGTCTGTGGTTTCTATGCGCAGTAAATACCTGTCTGCGCCAAGTTTTTTTAAAGTTTTGTATTGCTCAAACGTTAGCGAGCCCAAACTTAAAGTAACCGCAATGCCCAGTTTCTTTATGTTTTTAATTATATATTCCCAGTCTTTATTTGAAAAAAGGTTATTATAGCCTTCGCCGGACTGTAAAACAACGGTTTTAAAGCCTTGACGTACGGCGGCGCGGGCAGTTTTAACTATTTCTTCTTTCGGCATAAAGTAGCGGGGTAAGCTTTTGTTGCCGCGGCGCAGACCGCAATAAAGGCAGTTTTTATCACAAATATTGGAAATTTCTATTAAAGCGCGAAGTTCAACGCCGCCGCCTATGTATTTTTCGCGGGTAATATCTGCGGCAGTTAAAAGAGATTGCACCCCGTAACGTGAAATATCACCTTTAAGAGCCTGCCCCTTTTTAGGAAACGCAACTTCTTTGGGGAGTTTAAGCAAAAAAATAATTTCACTTTCGCTTAAAGTATGTTTTGTTACGGCTTTTTCTAAAATCGCGGCAAGTTTTTGCATAAAGCAATTTTAGCAATTCTGTAAAAAAAATACTATTTCACACACTCTAAACTAAAAGGGGTTTGGCGCCGCAACGGGATATTCCCCGTTGCGGCGCCAAACCCCTTAAAACGAACCGTCCCATATAGGGGCTTAACCCCCGATTTTGTTTACATAAGCTTTAACTTCGCCTATAACATCAAACTGGGCTTTATCAAAAATTACAGAATTAGCTTTCATATCGTTAAACATTATGGCATGTTTGTCGTTTTGTGAAGAAACTTTGCCTATAAAATAGTCGTCTGTTTTTTTGTTGTAAAGCACCATTGTTTTACCGTTTGTAAGCTCTGTTTCGGGGCTTACAAAACAAGTTGCCCCGCGCGAAATTTCCGGCTCCATAGAGCTGTCTTTTGCCTTTAAAGCAAAGCTTACGCCGGGGTATTCTGTTACCATTTCATAACGCGGATAATAAATACTTCCGGCAACGTAGGCAGGGTTAGGGCTTTGGGCATTAAAATTTTTAAGCGATGAAAGTATGGGTATTTGTATTAAGTCTGGCGGTACCACGCATTGAGACGACGCATTATAATTAAAATTTGAGCTTTCCGCAACTTCAAAGTTGTTTTCGTTTTCGGGCGAAAGTTTAACGCCGTGCGATTTCAGCAAAGCGATAATTTTTGCGATATTAGATTTTCTTGGCACGCGCTTTCCTGAAAGCCACTGGCTTATCAAAGGTTGGTCTGAGCCCAGCTGGTTTGCAAGCCACGTTTGGTTTAAATTTCTTTCCGCTAAAAACACTACAACTTTTTTTCTGATAAAATTAAAGTCCATTTCTCCTCGGTAAACTAATTTATATAAAAACCGCTTGACAAAACTTATAAAGTATGGTACACTATTAATATAGGGTTAGATAATTGGCAATTAATTATCTAACTTGTGTAAAAACAATATAAACTTAAACAAGCGCTTTTTAAAGAGCTTTTATATTATAAACAGTAAACTTCCGTGTATTTTAATTACATGGCAGTTTGTTTGTGTATAGTTTATAATATAGCCTATTGTACTATATTATACAAAAAATACAATAAAATACAATAAACTTATTTTACTTTACACCCATATCCTAGTTTCTATAGCCTACGTAAGAATTAATGTCAAGGGTTTGTGTGCCGGATTTGTTATTATAGTATTTGATTTATAAGCAAACGTAGACGCTGTGTATACTTACGCGGCGTTTTTATTTTTTATATATACCTTTAAATTTAAACATATAGCCCGTTCTGCTTAAAACTTGAAACCGCAAAAACCACCTAAAATACTTTAGCGGCAAAAAATGCAGGGGCATCATGCCTTTGCTTCGCATACTCTTAAAGTTTTGCGCAAAATCTTTACTAAATTGAACTTTTTGGGACTTGTCTTGCAGGGCAGCTATTAATTTATATTTATCTTTCATCGCATTATGAAAAAAACCTTTTGATATAAATGTAAACTCCTGCGGGTTGTCTTTATATATTTCATAAACCGCATACATGGTTGTATAAAGGTCGTTCAGATGTTTTGCGCTGAAAGTTTGCGTTATGGAGTTTTCATTGCGCAAGTAATAATACAATGGCGTTTTTAAAATAATTGTGCGCGGGTTTTTTTTCGCCAATGCGTAAAAAAACGGAACATCCTCATAATAAATTCCGGACATAAAAGATATCCCTTCCAAAATTTCTCTACTGTATAATTTAGCCCACGTGGCAAACCATATTTCAAAACCATTTGTCTTTGTATTAAGATGGGGAACAATAGAGGAGTTTACCTCTTTAAAAGGCAAACTTTGCACATGATACTCAGGCGGCGGAGGTATATTTTCGCTATAGCGGTAATACTCCTCAAACCAAGTAAAACATACCACGTCTTTATTGTATTTGGTTATAAAATAATGGGCTGTTTCCAAAAGTTGCGGGTGCATAAAGTCGTCAGAGTCAAGAAAATAAATGTACTTTCCGCTTGTTTCTTTCATGCCGTTATTTCGCGCAACGGAAAGCCCTTGGTTTTGTTGTGTAGTTATTTTAAAGCGCTTGTCTTTTTGCGCGTAACGTTTAAGAATATCAGCGCAGTTATCAGGTGAACCGTCATTAACGCAGATAATTTCAAAGTTTTCAAAAGTCTGCGCCATAACGCTATCCAGGCAACGCGCCAAGTATTTTTCAACTTTATAAACAGGCATTATTATGGAAATTTCGGGATTACTATTCATATTTTTATTATATAACTATGTGTTAAGAAATATCAACAAAATTTTTACGAAGCATTTGGAGTTTTTACGACGCACCATAACAAAAAACTAAACTGAACGCATTTTGCGAAGAGTTTTGCATTTAGGCGCGGCGTCAGCGCGAGGCACATCGGCAGGCAATCAAAATTTTTACGAAGCATTTGGAGTTTTTACGACGCCTGCGGCAGCGACGCGTACAAAGGTACGCAAGCGGAAAGCAAAGAAAGTAAAAACTTCAAAGGCAAAGTAAAAACTTGTGTTACGAATTTTAATTTTGTAACATATTAAAATTAAATTTTACAAATAAGGAGAAAAAATGAAATTTAGTATTTTGAAATTATTTTTGGGCGGCTTCTTAGTTGCAACCATGGCGGCGCATGGCCTTGCCGCTACCGTACACTTGTCATTAGAGTACGCAGAAACATGGGGCGAAAGCATAGTTTCTTCGCATTCTTTATCCGGTGAAGAAATTGAAATGCAAAACTCTATACAAATGACCGGACTTTTAGAGCATATACCCGGAGTTTTTATAAACAGCACCTCTAATGCGGGGCGCTTTGACGTAAACATAAGGGGATTTGGAGATTCCGGCCGAAAAATAGGTTTTTTTATAGACGGCATACCCACAAAAATGTCCATTTTTAACTGCACCGTTACGCATACTTTTTTAAATTCCAATGTAGACAGGATTGATGTGTTTAGAGGTCCTGATTCCGTGCTTTGGGGTTCTAGCGCATTAGGCGGCGTAGTAAATATTATTACCCCGCGCCCCACGCGCGAATTTGAAGGGCACGCGCAACTTTCTTACGGATCTTTTAATACGCGAAATGAAAGTATGTTTTTCGGCTCGCGTCAAGACAGATTAAGCTTCACGGTTTCAGCTAACAGAATCAGCACTGACGGCCACTTGCCGCGCTCAGGCTTTGAGGCGGCAGATTATGCTATGAGGATTATTTATGAAATAAGCCCCACCAGCGAAATTTCATTTGCAGGCCGTTACTTTAAAGGCATTAAGCATGAGCCTATACTTTCGCCCGACAGAGTTCTCCAACCTATAGGCGCGCCCGAGTGGAACGAGTTTGAAAGAGGGCAAGTTAGTTTAACTTATAACAATACCAATATATTTAGAAATTCGGTAATGAGCCTTAAAACATTTTACGTAGCAGGCACCCATTTGTTTGAAAACTTTGTGCCGCCCCCCGTGGGACCGCCGGGATCTGCCAGATGGAACTCGCGCGATAATACCTTCGGAGTGTTCGCGCATTTTAATACAGAACTTTCTGAAAATAATACTCTTACCTACGGGGTGGAGTTTCAAAGGGAAGAGGGTAGAATAGTTTCTTCGCAGTATACGGCTAACCCGACACCGCCGCCGCCTTTTTCTCCCCTTAATAACCTTGGCACTTTCAAAAGATATCACGTTTCCGCTTTTGTTTCCAGCGAGCACCGCTTTACAGACAGGCTTAGGGCAACCGCAGGCATAAGGTATAGCCATGACGAAATTTCCGGAGATTTCTGGGCGCCGCGCGCGGCAATAGAGTACGACTTTTCTGACAGAGTAACCGCACGCGCAATTTATTCAAGAGCGTTTCGTATGCCTTACATTAACGAACTTTTTGTGCTTCGCCACGCAAACCCTGATTTAAAACCTGAAGACGTTACAAGCTATGAAATAGGCATCAGAGCAGGGCTTTTAGACGTAAGGCACGGCAGGCTTACCGCCGACATTTCGGCATTTGTAATGGAAGGCGATAATATAATAACGTTTGCGCCGGGTCCCGGTTCTACGTTTATTAACGGCGGCAGATATAACTTCAGCGGCGGCGAGCTTGGACTTTGGCTTCCGTTAGACGCAAGGGGTTCCAGAATTTTTGCAGGTTACACGCATTTTAATGCGGGTGATCACACCTCAGGCCGCCCCGGAAGAAAAATAGACGGCGTACTTCACTATAACTTTAGCCGTTTTCAAACTATGCTTTCAGTTATGCACATAGGCAATTACCATGCCCTAGATTACAGCCAACGCAGATTAAGAGATTATACCGTTTTAAACTTTAAAGCGAACTACCGCATAAACAATAATTTCTCGATTTTTGCCGCGGCAAACAACTTCACTGACGAAAGATATGACGTATTTACAACATCTTTCAGCCAAGCGTTTATTTACCCTATGCCCGGCGCTACTTACACCGTCGGTTTGAGAGTAAGTTTTTAGTTTTTAATTATTATTTTATTTGAAGTTTACTTTGCGCGGGCAGATTGTTTTAAAGCAGTCTGCCCGCGCAAACATTAGCAGGCGGTAAGTTTTT